>JBIOWC010000668.1:0-4417 GCA_044868105.1 Blastocatellia bacterium | reverse complement strand
AGTTGTGTGCCCTTTTGAGAAAAGGAGTGAAAGGTTAGCAATAAATCCGCGGGATGTAAAATTCAAAAGCTTAATCTTGAAGATTGGATTTCTTAATAAAACCGCCTGCTTTGGCGCTGCCCTCTGAACCTTAGAGACAGGATTTTAGGGATAACGATGAACCCCGATTTTCGCTATTATAAGGTTATTAACGATTTCGCAACTCCACAGGGTTGTCGCTATTTCGTAGGCAACAGCAAGACCATTCTCCAAGAGTTTCCGCCGTCCGTCGTCTGGTGCAACGCTGTGCTCGAAGATAACCAGCCATAATCTTTATCAATAAAATAAACTTTTTCGTAGAAAATCTCTGCCGGGCTGGTGGTCGCAACTTCCCAGGTCTCTCCCCCATTGCGGGTTCGAAAAGCAATGGCTCGGCCGTAAGAGTCCATCCCCGTTCTTAACACCCGTTCGTTACCGACGGCCCAGCCCTCTTTTTCGTTGATGAAGTGGATGGATTCTATGGTGATTTCGCCTTCGGGAAGTTTTTGCGCCTGCCAACTTGCGCCGCCATCATCGGTGCGATAGATGCCATTTATGGGTTTGCCATCTTGCAAATCAATAGTCGCCAGCCACCCCGTATGGTCATTCAAAAAAAACCAAGCCCTGAGGTTGCCTTGAAGTGGCCTGACCTCTTTTTGAGCCCAGGATTTCCCCTTATCCGTTGACTGCCAAACGACTCCTTCCATAGCCAACATCCAAAATGCATCAGGATTAGATAAAAAGAAATATGGGCGGCACCCTGAAGTTGAACCGTCTGAAAAACCGTTTCTGTGCCAACTAGCTCCGCCATCTTTAGTTTCCCAAAGCGTAAAGTGATCCAGAGCAAACCCCAGATTATCATCAATGAATTCAAGCTGAGTCACCGGAATATTGTGCGGTTCATCTGCTGAACCTAGTTCACCAATCATTTTCCAGGAAAAACCTGCATCAGTTGTGCGCAAAATTTTTGAGCTGTTCGTGACCGCCCAACCTTGTCGGTCATTAATGAAATCAACCAGGCGGACTTTCCCTGGCGGATAGATATCCTGCCATTGCGCACCGGCGTTAAGCGTCCGTTTAATGATTCCTGTTTCAGTGGCAACCCAGGCAATATTTTTATCAAAAAAGGCTACTGACTGAATCGGTCGAGGTAGGGTTTGGCGGGGTTCAGTGAAATCATCTATGGCTTTCTTCTTGCAATTAGTCGTACCAACGGTAATCAACAGGAATAAGGGAAAAATGAGCCACGGTTTATTCATTGATTTTCAAAAGTCACACCCAAAAGACAGGTACTATGTTTCACCTGCTGGTTTGCGCAGGCGGCGAATCAAACCCTTGCCGACGCCAACGATATATTCATTCGGTTCCAGCATGCGCGGTCCCTGTTTGGTCAACAGGTAGTCTGGCGCCGAGGCGATGCCGAGTCGCGTCATGCCATTTTCTTCGATTAACACGATGTCACCGTCTTCGGGTTCGACGCCCAGGGCTATTAAAATCACATCGCCTTCCAGCAAGCTGCGCTCGAACCAGTCGCTATTGACGGTGACGCATTCATAATCGCCTTCTTGAAGTTTCAACACCCGCACGGTTACATCTTCATCATCAATGTAAAGTTGGCGGCGGCGGTCTTCGCCGGCTTCAATCGAATCGTCTGCGCTCATAGAAGTTCTCCAAATAAAAATTTGAGATGAACAATTCAATATGTGCGGGTAACATTCTGTCAACGCAAGCTGGCAAACAACGGGAGGTTCCTTGAGTTATCAACCGCAGAGCGAAGTGGAAAATTTAATCGTCGTCGCCGGTCACGCAATTTATATTGCAGACCATTTCGACAACCCGGAAGCCGATGCCAATTGGTGTTTGCAAGATTTTCAAAAAGGCGAACCGCCTTTTTACATCGCCCACATCAAGCGCGGCGTCGAGCTTGCGACTCTAGACCCCACATCTTTGCTCATCTTTTCCGGCGGCGAGACGCGAGCGCCGGCCGGTCGGCGCAGTGAAGCGGCAAGTTATCTGAGGCTGGCCGAACATTTCACCTGGTGGCAAAACGCGCCGGTGAAGGAACGCGCGACGATGGAAACTTTTGCGCGCGACTCGTTTGAAAATCTGCTCTTTTCCATCTGTCGGTTTCGCGAAGTCGCGGGCCGGTATCCGCTCAACATCACCCTGATCAGTTGGGCTTTCAAAGCGCGCCGCTTTGATTTGCATCGCCGGGCCTTGCGCTTTCCGAAATCGCGCTTTTGTTTTGTTGGCGTCAACAATCCCATTGACCGGCTGGCGGCAGAGCGTAGCGAGCAAAAAATCCTTAAGGCCTTTTCGCTTGACCCCTACGGCATTCAAGAATCGCCGCCTCAGGCGAGCCGGCAAAACCGCCTGGGCGATAAAAGAAAGGCCCGCAATCCGTTTAATCTGCGGCACCCCTACGCCGCCAGTTGCCCCGAAATCGTCGGTTTACTCGAACATCGAGGCTTAAAGATTTACCCGGGCGAGGTGCCCTGGCTGGCGCAAAAAAGCCCTCAAACCTAGCGTTGTTTATTCTTCGCCTCAAGGCTGTCGAAGCCTGTGTATATCAAAACAGTTCTTGAGGCCTACAGAATAAGCGCCGTCATACGGCTGTCAGGTCGCCGTGATCGCGTGAACGGTTTGAGGGCTTTTTTGCAAAAGGCCGAAGGCCTTTGTGCAGGTTGAGAAGCTTTACAAATCCGCTTACTTCACAATGACGGTGCCAGCCATATCTTTGCCGCCCATAGCGCCATGAAAGTCGCAATGGTAGGCGTACTTTCCGGCTTTGGAGAAGGTAAATTCGTAACTCTTATCCGCCGTCAGCACATCGGATTTGAAGGCGCCGTTGTCTGCTTCAACGGTGTGCCGGCCTTCTTTGTTGTACCAAACAACGGTGGTGCCTGCGGCGACGGTGATAGTCTTGGGCGTAAAACTGAAATTGGTGATGGTGACAGTGACTTTCTTGCCTGCGGCACTCGGTCTGGTCTTGGCGTCAACAACGATAAACGATACGGCGCAAATTAAAGCGGCAATCAGTAGTTTTTTCATTTTATCTCCTTTAAAATTCAATCTTCAATCACGCACTTTTCGAGGGGCGATAGTGAATTTCAGTTAAAAATATTTATCGGGTTTTGCTTAAAACATTTGCTTCTACGCAATAAACCGAATGACGGATTTATCGCTCGCATTTGAAGTAAATAAAATTTCTCTTGTAAACTCTCCATTGATGAATCAACCGTCTTATGTGAAGTTGCTGGAATCGGGCGAACTGCGCGGGCGCGTCGAGCGCTTGATGCAGATGCTTGAAAAATGTCGCGTCTGCCCGCGCGATTGCGATAACAACCGTTTGCAAAACGAGCTGGCCGCTTGTTATTCAGGACGCTTGCCGATTGTCTCTTCCTACACGCCGCATTTTGGTGAAGAGCCTGCGCTGGTCGGTAAAGGCGGGGCGGGCAATATTTTTTTAGGACTTTGCAACCTGCGTTGCGTCTATTGCCAGAATCACCAAATCAGTCAGACCTTCAAAGAGCAGCACAAAAATGAAATTTCATTTGAACGATTGGCCGATATTTTCCTCGAACTCGAAGGGCGCGGTTGTCATAACATCAACTGGGTATCGCCGACGCATTTTGCGCCACAACTGGCAAACGCGCTGCTGATGGCCGCCGAACGCGGCTTGCGCCTTCCCGTGGTTTACAACACCAACGCTTACGATTCCGTCGAAGTCCTGAAACTTCTGGAGGGGCTGGTTGACATTTATCTGCCCGATTTGAAATACAGCGATAATGAAGCCGGCCGCGAGTACTCGAAAGTCAACGAGTATGTTCAGCATTCGCGGGCGGCGCTCAAAGAGATGTTCAGGCAGACCGGCGACCGCTTGATTTACGACGACCAGGGCTTACTCAAGCGCGGCTTGGTTATTCGCCTACTGGTTTTGCCCAATGACATTGCCGGCATTTACGAATCGCTCAAATGGATACGCGAAGAACTCTCGCCCAAAGTGGCGGTCTCCTTGATGGCGCAATATTTCCCGACCAACAAAGTCACCCTGGAACGCTATACGTTGATTTCGCGCAAGATTCGTTGGAGCGAATGGCTTGAAGCCGTAGACCATCTGGAAGGTTTAGGCATGGAAGAAGGCTGGTTGCAGGATTTTGACAGTGCTTCGGAATATTACCGCCCGGATTTCGGCGACGCCAAAACTCCCTTCAAAGATATTGTTGATTTTCAACCGCCGGAGCCCTAAAAGTATTGGAACAAATCCCACCTTCATTCGAGTAATCTTGACATCCGGGCACAGGATTTCGGCGAGGTTTATCACCGATGGTCGCCGAATATTGCCTGTGATACGGACAACGCTTGGTCTCGCGGTTTCCTCACCCGGCCGCTTTTTAAT
>JBIOWC010000667.1:0-10316 GCA_044868105.1 Blastocatellia bacterium | reverse complement strand
ACGATTGATGATGCGAAATTCAATAAACCAGCGAAAAAGTAAAAGCGGCGGAGCAAATCTCGGTCTCCGAAAATCTTGCCAACTTACCGGCAATTAAAATTATTTATGCTTCCCAATTTGACGGGTGAAGGCGCTGCGGGTTAGCTTCATCGAGGATTATTTCATAACGAAAACAGACTGAAACTATGAGTACCAATGATTACCAACTGCCCGATAAGGCAGGACATTTCGGACCATACGGCGGGCGCTTTGTCTCAGAAACCTTGATGCATCCGCTCGAAGAACTGACGGCCGCGTACGAAGCGGCAAAACAGGATCCGGAATTTCAAACGCAATTCAATAGCCTGCTGGCAAATTTCGTCGGCCGACCAACGCCTTTGCTATTTGCCGAACGCTTGACGAATTATCTGGGCGGGGCGCGAATTTATCTCAAGCGCGAAGACCTTTGTCATACCGGCGCGCACAAAATCAATAACGCCATTGGACAGGCCTTGTTAGCGCAGCGCATGGGTAAACCGCGCATCATTGCCGAAACCGGCGCGGGTCAACACGGCGTGGCCACAGCGACGGTGTGCGCTTTGATGAATCTTAATTGCGTCGTTTACATGGGCACAGAAGATATGCGCCGCCAGGAATTGAATGTCTTTCGCATGCGCCTTTTGGGCGCAGAAGTCATCGGTGTTGATGGCGGCAGCCGCACTCTAAAAGATGCCATTAACGAAGCGTTGCGAGATTGGGTGACCAACGTAGGGGATACCTACTATTTGCTGGGTTCGGCGCTTGGCCCTCATCCTTACCCGATGATGGTGCGCGATTTTCAATCGGTGATTGGCGAGGAAGCGCGCGCGCAGATTTTGCAAACCGAAGGGCGTTTGCCAGATTTGCTGATTGCCTGTGTGGGCGGCGGCAGCAATGCTATCGGGCTATTTTACGAATTTATCAAAGACGCGCAGGTGCGCATGCTCGGCGTCGAAGCGGGCGGGCGCAGTTTCAATTTAGGCGAGCACGCGGCCCGATTCAGTGGCGGCAAACCTGGTGTTTTACAAGGCACGCGCAGTTATCTCTTGCAGGACAATACTGGGCAAATCGCACTCACGCATTCGATTTCTGCGGGCCTGGATTATTCGGCAATCGGCCCCGAACATGCTTACCTGCATGACGCGGAACGCATCGCTTATACGTCGGCAAACGATGAAGAGGC
This sequence comes from Blastocatellia bacterium, assembly GCA_044868105.1. Classification (GTDB taxonomy): domain Bacteria; phylum Acidobacteriota; class Blastocatellia; order UBA7656; family UBA7656; genus JBFMDH01. The sequence goes on along the minus strand of JBIOWC010000667.1, from coordinate 9,115 downwards.
CTTAGAGGCTTTTCAATTGCTCGCCAAACTCGAAGGCATTATTCCGGCGCTGGAAAGCGCTCATGCCATTGCTGAAGTCATTAAATCCGCGCCACGTATGAAGCCCGATGAAATAATCATTGTTAACCTTTCGGGGCGCGGCGATAAGGATGTGAATACCGTGATGCCGTTGATCGGAGAAGGAGAGAAAAGGTGAAAGGGTGAAAGGGAGTAAAAAATTGTAATTGATTTCTTATTCTCAACTAAGATGGGCAGAATTACGGCAAAATTTAATGAATTAAAAGAGGCGGGGCGCAAAGCCTTCATCCCTTACCTCACGGCCGGGGACCCGGATCTCGAAGTGACGGCGCAACTCATTTTTGAGCTGGAAAGGAGCGGCGCCGACATCATTGAGCTTGGGGTGCCGTTTTCCGACCCGATGGCCGACGGTCCGGTTATTCAGCGCGCCTCGGAACGCGCCTTAATTAACCGCGTCAGTATCCGTGATTGTCTCGGTCTGGTCCGCCAGGTCCGCCAGAAAAGTCAGATACCCATCATTTTATTCACCTACCTGAACCCCTTGTTGTCCCTTGAAAATATCAGCAGAGAATTGACCGAAGCGGGAATTGATGGCGTCCTGGTGATCGACCTTGTACCGGAAGAGGCTGAAGCATACATCAAAGAGATGCGAGAGGTCGGGATTGATACGGTCTTCCTGGTGGCGCCGACAAGTACGGATGAACGCTTGAAATTAATATCACTGGCCAGTTCAGGCTTTATCTATGCGGTCTCGCGCACCGGGATAACCGGTGTCAGACAGAGTTTATCGGAATCGGCAGCCAGGTTGGTCGGGCGGGTCCGACAGTTCACCGATTTACCGGTAGCCGTGGGGTTTGGCGTGTCGACCCCCGACCACGTCGCAGAGGTCTGGCAGCACGCCGACGCGGCGGTTGTGGGGAGCCGGATTGTCGCTGAGATTGAGAAGCTTGCAAACGACTCCTCATTAGTTGAGAATGTGGGCGAATTAACGCGCTGGCTGGTGTCCGCGCGAGGGTAGAAATTGAGTCAAAATTGACAGGTTTATTGCAAAACTGATCAAACAAAAAGCCGATGGGGACACTAACAATTGTGAAGGAAGAAAATAATGAGAAACCTGTTGCTGGTTGTTTACCTCACTTGGTTTTGCGTCCTCTCTGCGCAGGCCCAACAACCTACTCCGAAAGCCGAAATTTATAGCGGTTATTCATTATTACGAATGGATGGCGATTTCAACACCCGGACTCTGAATGGCTGGCAGGTGTCGGTTGATACAGGATTCCCGCGCCGATTTGGATTCGAGATTGCCGGGGATGTCAGTGGTCATTATGGGAAATACAATATGCACACGGCTACCGTCGGGCCGAGGTTTAAATTAAGCGCTAAAGCAGCGACGATCTATTCCCATTTCATGTATGGGGTGGCTCAGGTTCGCGGCGATTTGAGCCGGTCTTTAATCGCCACCAATCGGCGGTCGGAGACTTCATTTGCGAACCAAATCGGTTTTGGCTTTGCTCTAAAAGTAAACGACCGAGTAGCAATTTGCCCGATTCGTTTCGACCTCTTCATTACCGGATGGGGGAGAGATCAATCACAATTGCATACGCGGTACTCATCCGGCCTGGTATTTCGGTTTGGCAAAAAATAATTCGCCATATAGGAATAGATTGATTTTGCAGCCGACGAGGCGAAGGGTTTTAGGGGAATAATTTGGACATCAGTGATTGGCGTGACGAAATAGACCGTATTGATGAGGAGCTGGTCAGGCTGCTCAATAAACGTTCGCAGTGTGCACTGGAGATCGGACACATCAAGCATGAATTGAACATTCCGGTCTATTCGCCGAATCGCGAAGCTGAAGTCATACGCCATGTCACAGGGATTAACCAGGGCCCGCTCGACAGCGGGGCGATTCGGCGCCTGTTTGAACGCATCATTGACGAATCGCGGACCCTTGAACGGATCACCATGGAACGCGAGAAGCAGGAGCCAAAGAATCTGAAAGCCGTCAACTTCGACAACCCGCAAGAAGAGGAGGCGCAAGAGGGCTAACCCATGATTGTTGTGATGGAAGAGACTGCCACCGAGGCACAGGTTTCACAAGTCCTTGAAAAGATCATCGAGCTGGGTTTTGACATCTACCGCACGACCGGCGCGCGCTACACGATTCTCGGGGCGGTCGGCACGCGCGCGATTACTGTTTCCGATGTTGAAGCGTTAGAGGTCCTGGAGGGTGTGAAAGATGTGGTGCGTATCAGCGGCCCATCGGTGAAAAAGATCCGGCGCCAGTCGCTGCCTCCCATTGCCCTGAACCCCGAAATTCGCTTTAAGCACATCACGATATTTGGCGTTGGCCTGATCGGCGGTTCATTTGCGCTGGCCGCCCGGCAGGCGGGGCTGGCGGAGCGAATAACCGGATGCGGCGATAAGCGCTATTTGCAGGCAGCCCTTGATTATCGAGTGATCGAGGGCGTGGACGAGGCCTTTGAACGAGAAGAACTAAGCAGCGCGGATTTTATCTATCTGGCGGCGCCGGTCGGGGCGATTATCGAATTTTTAAGAGCGCAAGGGCGGTTTATCCGCCCCGGTGCACTGGTCACCGACGCCGGGAGCGCCAAACGTGATATCTGCCGCACGGCGCGTGAATTTCTTCCCGAAGGTGTCCATTTCATCGGCGGACACCCGATGGCCGGGTCGCATAAAGTAGGCGTTGAATTTGCCAATGCCGAATTGTTTAAAGCGGCTCCTTACGCGCTGGTTGTCGACGAAGCAGGCCCGGCGAAAAGTGAGCAGGCGGAATCTGTAATGCGGAAAATGACGAAGGTAATTGAGGCCATCGGCGGCCGGCCGGTTCACCTGACAGCCGACCGGCATGATGAAATTGTGGCGCGCGTCTCTCATGCGCCCCAGTTGATTTCCACGGCGGTTGCCCTCGCCGTTAAGAAGTCGCAGGGTAAAGCGGCGCTCGAACTTGCCGGCAAAGGGTTTACCGATATGTCGCGGCTCGCCCACAGCAGTTGGTCCGTGTGGGAAGATATTGTCGGCGCCAACACAGATAATATTGATTCTGCGCTCACAGAGGTTATAATCGAGTTGCAAGCGCTTCGTAAAAAAGTTGCGAACAATGAGCATTCACAACTGCAAAACGATTTTCAAACGGCGAATGATTTCTTGGTTGAGGCCCCTGAAAATAAGTCAACGGCGTAAGATAATCTTTATACTTTCTACCTGAGAATTTTTATTTGGTTGATCTGAGATGGCTACATTTGTAATCGGCGATATACACGGCAGACCGGAATTGTTAGACCAACTAATTCGCGATGTGCCCTGGGATGTGAAACAGGACAAAATTGTTTTTCTCGGCGATTTGATTGATCGCGGCGCAGATGCGCCGGGAGTCGTCAATCGCGTCATGGAACTATCAGAGGCCAACCCCAATATCGTTGTGTTGCGTGGCAATCATGAACAGATGATGCTCGATTGCCTGGAATATGGCGAACTGCAATGGCTCATTCCTGAAAACGGTGGGCAGATTACCCTGGCGGCCTATGGCATCAGTTTGTCAGACATCGAAGACATCAGCGATCTTAAAATTCCGCAAGAACATATTGATTTTCTAAACGGCCTGCCTTTTTACCATGAGGATGAACAGGCGATTTATGTGCACGCGGGACTGGTGCCCGGCATGCATCCTTCGGAAACCGACCCGGATGTTTTAATCTGGACTCGCGATATGGATTTTTACAAAGACTACAATGGTAAGCTCTGCTTTTTCGGACATACCCCAACCCATTATTTGCCGAAAGACGGTCGCCGAAAATTCGGTATCTACATCCATGGCAGTTGTGTCGGCATAGACACCAGTGGTTTTGAAAACAGTCCGCTCTCCTGCATCAATGTTGAAACCTTCGCGCTCTATCAAGCCTACCCGTCAGGTCGAACCGATGTTGAACGATTGAAATCATTGAAGCCGGTTGTCCTATCTCACGCCGCCGATTAATAAACTTTGTATTTGAGATTGATGGTTTGCATATTAAAATCGCAACGCTCAACCGATTTCCAGGGTTGACCGATGCCCCTTTCGATTCCGTTAATCTGCTCTTGATATGAAGGGGTGAAGTTATGAAACGTCTGTTCGCATTCTCCGCATTTATCTTTATTTTGTCTTCCGTTGCCTTAGCGCAATCGCCGCCCGAAACCAAAGTCATCTGCAAAGATTCTCCGGTACCCGAAGGTTACGTTATTGTTGGTGAAACGCCATCAAAAGATTGCTCCAGGGAAGCCTGGCTGGTGCAAAGACGACGCACACCGAAGCTGACCAACGATGGAGTCGTGGGGAGTTTAAATCGCTCATCGGGCTCAAGAGTCGGGTCTGAAGTTTCGGGGATGGACTCGCCGCTTGATAAATTGTTTGGCGCGACGGCGGCAGCCTCGACAACCGATACGGCCAAATCTGTCAAACCGGCGACCACCGCTCAGTGGAAAAAGATATTTCCGCCGAAGGATGAATTTTCGGTCATGGTGCCGTCAACGCCTGAATATTATGATGGCGCAAAAGTTGGCGCGCCGCTCGACCTCTATATGTCAGCCGTAGGAAATGACCGCTATCTATTGATGTCCATGAAAGCTCCGAATGTAATGGATGAATCGCAACAGCGGCAGGCTCTGGATGGGTTTTCCGCCGGCTTTATGAACTCGATGAAGCGCCGGCAGGATATGGCGGATAACACAAAATTGACTTTCGATAGAGATCTAAACATCATGGGTCTGGTCGGCAAACAATTTTCCGTTGAATCGCCCGAAGGCAAAGGGGCGTTTCGAGTTTATGTCAGTAAACAGCGTTTATATTTTCTCGGAGTGATCGGCGCCTCAACCTCCGATGTTTATAAATTTCTTGATTCGTTCAAACTGGTTAGCCGCTAATCGCGCTTCGGTTTGAGCGGATTTCGCCACCTCAAAAACTTTATGCGATTGGTCGCCCCCATCTTGCTATTAATCATTCTCTTCATCACCTCATCCTGTAATAGCCCGCTTCTCGATGAGCGTTTTTATGATAAACGCTTGACCCATTGGACGGTCATTGATGACCCTGATACGGTTGAAATCCCTTCTGACTGGCGTGTCGGAGATGACGGCTGGTTGCATCAACAAAGCAATATCTGGGGGCGACGCGGCGATTTTTTAGGTCGTTGGTACGGCACCTTTTTAGTTGCCGGTGAAAACGATTGGCCGGATTATCGTCTCTCGGTTACGGCCAATCCCTTAGATGATGATGGATTCGGGGTGGTCTTTCGCTTTCAGGACAAAGACCACTTTTATCGGTTATTTTTTTTAGACGACAGTTTGAGCGGCGGGCCACTCGTGCGATTAGACAAGCGTGAGGGCGCCGATTACACTGAAATTTGGTCGGAGAAAAAGGGGTATCAGAAAGGCCGAGAGGTTTTCATCGAAGTCGAAGTTATCGCCGATACGATTCACGCGTTTGTTGATGGCAAGCCTTTAGTTGAAGTGAAGGATACGGCCTATAAACGGGGAAAAATCGGGCTTTTCTGCTATTCGCAAAGCCATCAACTCTTCGATAATGTGCGGGTGGTTAAAAAATAATTTAATTACATTTGGTTTTCTCCAAAAGGACATCTTGACCTCATCATCTGGTTTTCACAAAATGCTAATCTATCATCAGCTTCACATAACTTATGCAGAGGTGAATCAATGAACGGCAAGATTAAAATCTTCTGTGCACTAATCTTCATTGTCGGTTTGGCGGCGCAGGCCTTGGCTCAAAAACTGGAGATTCGCATCGCCAAAGGGATGACGAGTTTAGATGCCTTCCCAGGGCAAATGGTAAAATTCTACCTTGAAGGGTTTGACGATAACCCGACGGCCATCATTCCAAATGAGCGCTTTCAGGTGACGGTATCTCAAGGTGGAATGAATTATGCGGCGAAGATTCGTGCGGTTACCCCAGTGCGGCTCAATACCAAATATTACGAAGGATTGAACGCCGGGCCGAATAAAGAGAAAAATGTTAAAACTGAGGTCAACGATAATCAACAACCTCCCGTGTTAACGGCTTATCAGGAATTATTATTCATGCTTCCGCTCACCTTGAGAGAAGGTGAGGCGACAGCGGTGGTCAAATACCGCGATAAACAGAGCGAAGAATTTCAATTCAAAATAGCCATTAAACCGATGACCCCGCGAATCTTCCTGGGAGTAAAAACCATAGGCCGACCGCCAAACCAGCCGCTCAATAAAAGCGCCTCGCCTATGACTCCAATTTTTGAGCGAGGACAAGATGAGGAGCTTACCCTATCCCCTCTGGTTGACCCTGAAACGCCGGATTCAGCCGTTATCGTAACCTTTAAACAGAACGAGATTAAACACGAAGTATTTGCCAAAATCACCCGCATTGACCCGAAGGCCGGCGACCCGAATGGTCAGATGATTATCGGTCCGGTTCGCTATGTGGTAACGGTCGTAACTCCGCTTGATTTAGTACCGGGAACGGCTGAGGTTGAAGTGCGTTTGCGAGCTAACGGCATGGTGAGCGAACCCGGTTCGATGAAGATTGAGGTTGCGGATTTTTCAAAAGCCGAAGCCCTCAAACCGATTGTCATGGCCATTGGTCAATCGAAAATCGGCTTCGGGCAACTGCTCACCGTGGTGGTAAATGATATTCGGCGATTGGTTCCAAACCCAACTGAAACCAGAATTATTCTGGAGCAAAACGGCCAGCGGGTGGTCTTGAAACCCGAGCGGAACTCGGCTGAATTCTTGCAACGACAAGATATTTCAATGCCGGTTTTACTGGTGGTGAGAATCGGAAAAGAGCTTACCGGAAATGTGATACTGCACGTCTATCATCCCGGACGCGGTGAACAAGCCGGACTCAGCGACGGCGTTCCGCTTGAAATTGTTAGCGAAGTGCTCCCACCAAATGTGAAAAAGGTTGCTGAATCAACGGCTCAGGATTTGACGCCCTTACGCGCTTTGCATCAACAGGCCCTGAAGATGGGGCGCGAGTTTTCTGCCTATGACCCCGATGCCCGATATGTAACCATCCAGGCAACCGGGTTGGATATGAATCCAAAAAATGTGCGTATAACTTTTTCGCAGAATGGAAAATCAATCACCCTAAAGATGGCAGATTTTTCTCTTAACACCAATGAACAACTCCTCGTTAGAATGCCGGATGACCTTGTGCCGGGTGCGGCGCAGGTTTCGATTCAAAATATCGGGGAGGGAAAACTGAGTGAAGCAGTGGTGAAAGAATTTGAAGTGACTCAACCAAGAAAAAGATAAGCATTGATATAACAAAATATTTTAATGATGAGGTAAGTATGTCAAACGCAGTCATATTAAGTGCCGTGCGCACCGCAATCGGCGGATTTGGCGGGGCGCTCAAAGAGGTTCCGGTTACGGAACTCGGTCGGGTGGTGATTGAAGCCGCGATTGAACGCGCCCAGCTTGACCGCAACGAGGTTCAGGAAGTCATCATGGGCAATGTCTTGCAAGCCGGTAATGGCATGAACACCGCAAGACAAGCGGCAATCGCTGCCGGATTGCCGGACAGCGTCTCTTCGTTCACCGTCAATAAAGTGTGCGGTTCGGGTCTTAAAGCCGTCACGCTCGCAACGCAAGCGATTATCGCGGGTGATGCAGATTTACTGGTGGCGGGCGGCATGGAATCCATGAGCCGCGCGCCCTATTTGCTGGCCAATGCGCGTTGGGGTTATCGCATGGGCAATGGCGAAATCATTGATTATATGGTTGCCGAAGGCTTGACCTGCGCAATGGAGCATTGCCATATGGGAATGACGGCTGAAAACATCGTTGAACAATTTGGCATCACCCGCGAGGCGCAAGATGAATTTTCTGCCGAAAGCCAACGTCGCGCCCTTGCCGCCATTAATGAAGGCCAGTTCGAAGATGAAATTGTCCCGGTCCTGCTGGCGCAAAAGAGAGGCGAGCCGGTGGCTTTTCAAACCGATGAACACCCGCGAGCCGGAACCACGGTTGACGCCTTAGCGAAACTGCGACCGGCGTTCAAAAGAGAAGGCGGGTCAGTGACCGCCGGCAATGCTTCGGGGATTAACGATGGCGCGGCAGCTTTAGTTGTCGCGAGCGAAGCTCAGGCGCAGAAGATGAACCTTGCGCCAATGGCTCGCATTGTTGCCTATGCTTCGGCAGGCGTTGCCCCGCGAATAATGGGCCTGGGGCCGGTTCCGGCAATTCGTCGGGCGCTTGAAAAAGCCCAATTGAATATATCCGATATTGATCTGTTTGAACTCAACGAAGCGTTTGCGGCGCAGAGCCTTGCCGTAGTCAATGAACTCGGCCTTGATGCGGCGAAAGTCAATGTCAACGGCGGCGCCATTGCGCTAGGTCATCCGATAGGCGCCAGCGGCGCGCGAATTCTTGTGACCCTGCTTTATGAAATGAAACGACGCGACGCGAAACGCGGACTGGCGGCTTTGTGCATCGGCGGCGGTCAGGGCATTGCGATAATTGTTGAACGATAGCGTTCGCTTTGCATAAAAAGTGAAATCACTTATAGGGGTCTATGGTTCCCGATTCGGAAATCTTATGAACGAAGAAAACGAAAGCACAACCTTTGGCATCGGGCGCAATTCGCCGGTAATTGTTTACCTGCATTCGCCGCGCGAAAAGCTCTGGGGTTTGGTTATGGAAATCAATCAGGCGGGGGTTTATCTGCGTGGCATTGATTTGAACACCTTTGACGACTGGACCCGCATGCTGGCGCGCGGCGAGCGAAACATTGGCGTCACGCATATGTTCTTTCCGATGTGGCGCGTCGAACGAATTTCGCTGGATGAACGAGTGGATGACATTCCTTCGCTTGCCGACCGGTTTCAGGAAAATGTCGGCTTGAGTGTCGAAGAGTTTTTCTCGAAGTGAATATTTTATAGCCGCAATAAAGCACAAAAGGCTCAAAAAGGAGAAAACCAAGGGTTATCTTTATTGAGCCTTTTGTGCTTATTTGTGGCTAATTTTAATTATGGTAAATGGGAAAAGATTTCGGGGTCGTGTTTCACCGAATAATTCAATTGATTGATTGAAATCTCTTGAACGAATT
>JBIOWC010000666.1:0-7279 GCA_044868105.1 Blastocatellia bacterium | reverse complement strand
TGAATTATCAGGGGCATGGTTCTGTGGGGCTCATCAGAGGCAATCTGTTGACCAATGAAGATGCCAACGCCATGACCAATGAAAATAGTTTGTCAGTGTTTGTCATGATGACTTGCTTGAACGGGCTCTTTGATGAACCGACCGGCGAATCGCTTGCCGAAGCGCTGCTTAAAGCAAGTCATGGCGGCGCGATTGCCGTTTGGGCATCAGCCGGCATTTGCCCGCCGGGCACCCAATCACCGATGAATCAAGAACTCTATAAAGGGCTATTTGATTCGCCGAATAAAGCGTTAAGACTCGGAGAAGCGGTCGCGAAAGCCAAAGCCAGTTCTACGGAAGTGGACATCAGACGCACCTGGATACTGTTTGGCGACCCCTCCATGAAACTCAGGTAAGCCACACACCGAAGTAAACCCTGATGCGGGTTGAGCAAATTGATTTTTTGCTCAACCCTTTTTTTCCTGAGCACAATTCATCCTTACTGATAGATAAACCGACCTTCACCAACCGTCCGCCAATCTCTACCGAAACCCGAAACTTTATTTATGCTTTAAGCGCGTTTTATAATCCGGTACGTCCTGGGCTTACGTATATCAGTCGGGAATAAGAGGAACCATATGATTAACAGACTAACTTTGATTCTAATTTTGCTATTGCCCATCACAACATCAGCGCAACATCAAGACCATCAACACGGCAAAGCCAATACCGAAACCCCTATGGTTTTCAAAGGCTTGAGCGATTTGCATCATCCGGTATCAACCAAAAACGCCGAAGCGCAAAAGTTCTTTGATCAAGGGCTGGCCTTGCTTTACGCATTCAATCACGATGAAGCGGCGCGTGCCTTCAAACACGCTGCCGAACTCGACCCCAATCTGGCGATGGCCTATTGGGGTATCGCGCTCGTTAATGGCGCGAATTACAATTTAGGCCCGCTGCCTGAGCGCGAAAAAGCCGCTTTTGAAGCCGTTCAAAAAGCCCTCGCGCTGGTCGCCAAAGCTCCGGAAAATGAACGCGCTTATATTGAAGCCCTGGCGAAGCGTTATTCATCTGACCCCAAAGCCGATTATCAAAAGCTTGGCGTAGATTATAAAAACGCTATGCGCGAAGTCGTGAGGCGTTACCCGGACGATCTGGATGCTGCTACTTTGTATGCCGAAAGCCTGATGAATTTACGCCCCTGGAAGCTCTATACAACCGACGGCAAACCCGAAGAAGGCACTGAGGAAATCTGTGCAGTTTTGGAATCGGTGCTCAAACGCAACCCCAATCACATCGGCGCAAATCATTATTACATTCATGCGATTGAAGCGTCGCGCACGCCCGAACGCGCTCTGGCAAGCGCTTATCGTTTAAAGACGCTGGCGCCTGATGCCGGGCATCTGGTGCATATGCCCGCGCACATTTATCAGCGCATCGGCGATTATGAAAATGCGGCGGCGGCCAACGCGCAAGGCGCGGATGCCGACCGCGCTTATATTAAAGCGCGCGGCGCAGAAGGTTTTTATCCGATGATGTATTTCAATCACAACGTCCATTTTTTTGCGGTAGCCTGTGCTTTTCAAGGGCGCTCGGCAGATGCAAAAAAAGCCGCCGATGAAATCGTCGCGTTTGCAACGCCGCTGGTCAAAGAGATGGCGATGCTCGACGCCTTTACGCCGACCGCGATGTTGATACGCGCGCGATTTCACGATTGGGATGCATTGATGAAAACGCCCGAACCCGACAAAGCGACCATGCCTTACACCAATGGCATCTGGCATTTCACGCAAGGCCTGGCGCAACTGGCGAAAGGCAACACCGCGAAAGCTGAAATGGAATTAACGACCCTCGGGCAAATCATCAGCGCCTTGCCGGCCGAGGCTTCACTGGGGTTAAACAATACCAAAGATGTTTTGCGGGTGGCGGAAAATCTTTTAGCCGGTAAGCTGGCGCTGGCGAAGAAGAACAAGCAGGCGGCCTATGACTATTTCAAAAAGGGCGTCGTCGCCGAAGACGCGTTGAACTATACGGAACCCGCCGACTGGTACATCCCTGTGCGCGAATCGCTGGGCGCTGCGTTAATAATGAACGGTGAATATAGTGAAGCCGAAAAAGTCTTTCGCGCCGATTTAGAGAAGAACCCGCGCAATGGGCGTTCATTATTCGGCTTGCTTGAAAGCCTGAAAAAACAAGGCAAAACCATTGACGCGCAATTTGTGCAAAGAGAGTTTGACAGCGCCTGGAAAGCGGCGGACTTTAAACTCAAAATCGAAGAATTATAAAACCCCAAGCCTCAGCACCAGGTGGTGCTGAGGCTTGAGTCGTTATTCAACTTACAATTTTATTAAAGAGCAATCAGCGGAAGATTCGCGCCGCGCAGTTGCTCATTGACGGCCTTCACATCTTTCTCTTTAAATTCACGCCAGCGCGCGAGCAAATCATTTAAGGCTTTTTGGGAATCGCTGTAGGCCGCTTGCGCTTGCGTTGTCGGCATTACGTCTGCCCCTTCGACCAGATTCATCAGAGAAAGCAACTGCCCATTCAAGCGATTAAAGGTTGGCTCGCCCGCCGCAGGTGCGCCAAATCCTCCGCCTCCACCTTGACCTTCAAAGCTCGCGGCTTTTTTGTCCAGTGCCGCTAGCCCGTCAACGAGCGCTCCCTGCCCTACGCGTTTTCTCAAATCGTCAAGCTGCTTTCTTAAACTGCGGATTTGCCCTAAGGCTTCACGCGACCGTTGCATGCCCTCATAACTGCCGTAGGAAATCTCAAACATCTTTTGAATGCCGGCAGGCGGTGTCTGCACGCGCGGGTCCATCTTAATAGTCAGCGGTTGCGAATAGCTTTTGCCACTGACTGTCAGCTTCACCGTATATTCGCCCGGCAAGACCGTAGGCCCCGAAGGTTCGGGCGGCGTATCCCCATAAATCGCGGTCATCGGATAGGACCGTCGCACATCTTCGGGCGGCGCATAATTTAAATCCCAGGCCCATCGCTGCATCCCGGCTTTAGCCGACAGCACGCGCGGCGGGCGAAACCAATAGCTGGGATAGGCTTGGGTCTTTTCATCAATGATTTCGGGTTTATCATCGCTCCTAAACCGTCGCACAAGCTTTCCGGCTTTATCGAATATTTCAAGCACCACAGGTTCTTTAGGTTCAGTCTTCAGGTAGTAATTCAAAATTGCTCCATCCGGTGGGTTTTGCCCCATGGGCTCTTCCGGCGGAATCGGCGTGTCGGTATTCAAACTTCGACGCACGCGATAGGTGAGTTGGGGTTTAAATAAAAACGCCTCGGCGGCGGCCATTTGCTGGGAAATTTGTCTAAGCGGCGTGATGTCATCCAGTATCCAGAACGAACGCCCATGGGTGCCGACGACGACATCATCACCTTTAATCACCAAATCACGAATCGAAGTCGCGGGCATGTTGAGCCTCAACGATTGCCAGTGTTCGCCATCATCAACAGAAAAATAGACCGCCTGTTCGGTTCCCGCATAGAGCAAACCTTTACGCTCAGGGTCTTCACGCACAGCGTTGACAATGCCGCCGTTCGGAATGCCATTGGTAATCTCTTTCCAGGTTTTGCCGCCATCGTGCGTTTTATAAATATGCGGGCGCAAATCATCCAGGCGAAATGTATTAATTGCCGCATAGGCCGTATCGTTATCGAAATGCGACGCCTCCATCAACGAGACTTTTGCCCAGGATTTCAAACCCGGCGGCGTAATGTTCGTCCAGTTTTTTCCACCGTCGCGGGTGATGTGAATGAGTCCATCGTCAGTGCCCGCCCAAATGGTGTTTATATCTTTGTGTGAAGGCGCAACCGTATAAATCACGCCGCGTCGGGGCATGGTTTCCATATCTTTTGAGCGATAAATGCCGACATTTTCGGGCACCTCCCATTTTTCACGCGACAGATCCGGGCTGATCACCTCCCAACTCTGTCCACCGTTTACGGTTTTGAATAAAACATTGCCGGCGTAATAGAGTGTGCGGTTATCTACTGGCGAAAAGATCACCGGCGCGGTTCTGAGGAAACGGTATTTGCCGCTACGCACCGCTTCTGGCGCGATGTTTTGCACCTGCCCGCTCCGCCAATCGTAGCGGGTGATTTTGCCGCCATAGGTGATATCGGGGTTGAGCGGGTCGGGCGCCACATAGCCGTATTCTTCAACGCCAACGGTGCGCCAATCGCGCCAGGTAATTGCTCCGTAATCGCCGCGACTCGCTACGGCTGCCGAACCGCTCTCTTGTTGCCCGCCATAGACCCAATAGGGAAAGCGATTGTCCGTGATGACGTGATAAAACTGCGCGGTCGCCTGGTTATACCAACTGCTCCAGGTTTCGCCGCCGTTTACGGTAATTGTGGCGCCCTGGTCGCTGGCAAACAGCATAATGTCCGGGTAATCAGGATTAATCCAGATGCGATGATAATCGTCGCCGCCCGGCGCCCCTTTGAACCCTGTCCAATTCTTGCCACCATCGGTCGATTTGTACGAAGCCGTATTGGCAACATAGACCTCTTCGGGGTTTTTCGGATGCGCACGAATTTCAGCAAAATCCGAACCACGTCCCCAGGTGCGCGCATCGCTACTCACCTGATGCCAACTTTCACCAGCATCGTCGCTGCGATAAATACCGCCTTGTTGCGGATTCGCATCAACCGTCGCATAAATAATTTTTGAATTACTTCTGGCAATGCCCAAACCGATGCGCCCCAAACCTTGTTCAAAGGTCGGTAAGCCTTTGGTTAATTTATTCCAGGTGTTGCCGCCATCGGTTGATTTAAAGAGTCCGCTTTCGGGTCCTTGCCAGGCGCCGTTTTCCCAGGGCCCCTGTCTTCCCGCCCACATATCCGCATAAAGGATTTGCGAATTCGCCGGGTCAAATTCAACTTGAATCGCGCCGGTGTTTTCATCTTTGTATAAAACTCTCGTCCAGGTTTCGCCGCCATCCATCGAACGATACACGCCGCGTTCGGTGTTCGGTCCATAAGGGTGACCGAGCGCCGCAACGAAAACGCGATTCGGGTCTTTCGGGTCAACGATAATGCCGCCGATTTGTTGCGCCTCTTTGAGTCCCATATTGCGCCAGGTCTTGCCGCCATCCGTTGACTTATAAACGCCGTCGCCGGTTGCCAGGTCAGGTCTTTGTAAACCTTCGCCGCAGCCGACGTAGATGATGTTGGGATTGGAAGGGGCAACCGCGAGGTCGCCGATTGAACCGGTTGGTTGCTCATCGAATATAGGTTTCCAGGTCCGCCCATAATCATTCGTCCGCCATACGCCGCCGTTGTTTACGCCAATATAAAAAACATTCGGTTGACCGGGAACGCCGCTCGCGCCTACCGTGCGCCCTGCACGAAACGGGCCGATACAACGCCAGTGAATATTTTGATAGAGCTTCTGGTCAACCTGTTGGGCCTTGGTAATTGGAACAAAGCAAAGCCCCAACGCAAAGCCATAGACAAGGGTCATCAAGCGGCGCATTGAAATCATCATTCACCTCACAATGAAATGGTTTAACGAAATATAAAAATTAAATGTGGTTACCGGTCGTTCCTGCAAAGCGACAGGAATTCAAAAATGCCATTGCTATAAACAGACGGAGCTTACTTAATTCTCGTTTCCTATTTTCCTAACCGTTTGCCCGCGTCAATTAAAAAATTGTTGAATACCTTTCGGTTTATTCCAAAACGGCCGTGGCTTCGATTTCAATAAGAAAATCGGGAACCGCCAAACAGCTTACACCTATCCAGGTGCTCGCCGGACGGCCGGTTTCGGGGAAAAATTCTTTCAGCGCCTTACTCACAACGTCAGCCTCTTCGCGCTGGTAATTCACAATGTAAAGGCGCAGGGCAACTATATCGGATAGCGTTCCTCCGGCCGCTTCAACGGCCGTCTGCACATTGCCAAGCGCGGCGCTGGTCTGCTCAGTCAAACTCGCGCCGCCGATGATCTGTTTATTTGCGTCCCAGGCCGTTTGTCCCGAGATGTAAACTGTTTTGCGACCACTGGCAATGACGATTTGCGAAAAACCGGTCTCTAAACTTGGAAACAAGGAGTCGGGGTTCAGATATTCTTTTGGCATATCTCTAATAAATTTGCGTGTATTTATTAAGCCGACACGCAGGGTTCGGTAAGTGACACGGCTTGACCGGTAAATAATTCCGCGCCGTTTTCGGTAATCACCATGATGTCTTCAAGGCGCACGCCGAATTCGCCTGGAATGTAAATGCCCGGCTCATCGCTAAATGTCATCCCGGCTTCAAGCTTCGTTTTATTGCCCCGCACCAGATAAGTCCATTCATGACCATCTAAACCAATGCCGTGACCAACGCGATGCGTGAAGTATTTATAATCGGGGCCGAAACCCGCATCAACAATCACTTTTCGCGCTGCCGCATCTACATCTTCGCAAGCCACGCCCGGACGCGCAGCTTTGAGCGCGGCTTTCTGAGCCTGGTGTTCAATCTCCCAAACTTTGAGTTGACGGTCCGTCGGTTTCCCGAAAACTGTAGTGCGCGTAATATCCGACTTGTACCCTTCGACGCTGCACCCGCCATCAATCAAAACGATTTCACCATTGCGCAGTTTTTGCGGAGCCACTGTGCCGTGTGGTGACGCTGACCATTCGCCGAATAAAACCAGGGCGCCACCCGATGAACCAAGTTTTTGATGCGCTGCAGCAATGTTTGCGCCGAGTTCGATATGCGTGATGCCTTCGCGCAACGTCGAAAGCGCCGCATCGTAAGCTTTCAGAGTAATTTGATTGGCCAGGCGCATCAGTTCAAGTTCATTTTTTGATTTGATGCGGCGACACCCGACGGTCACCGGGTCGGCGCTCGCCATCTTGAGTGCGGGCGCGGCTTTGGCCACGCCGTCAGCAAAACGAAAATCAACGGTCTCTTCAATACCCAGCGTGCCTGTGGTAATTCCTCTATCTTTTAAAATCGCCGCCGCAAGTTGGTAAGGGCTTTCATGCTCTTCCCAGGTTCGCACATCTTTTCCAAATTTGATCTGTTCAAGGGCGCGACCTTTTTCAAAGGCCGGCGTGATGTAAGCCGGTTCGCCTTTTGCAGGAAGTATCATGCCGAAGAGCCTTTCGCTGATCCCCCATTGCGCGCCCGTGTAGTAATAGAGGCTCGACCCGCCCGTCAGAAAAATGGCCTCAATCTTGGCTTCGCGCATATGGCGCCGGGCGTTTTCCTGTCGCGCCAAATATTCTTCGCGCCCAATCGGTTTGACATTGCCGGTCATCGGTTTGAGTTGCGCAATTGCCGACGGTAATTCTCGCTG
>JBIOWC010000665.1:0-3696 GCA_044868105.1 Blastocatellia bacterium | reverse complement strand
TTTAGAGGAGATTGATTTTGCCCGGACGCGCGCCTACTTCGCACAAGATAAAGGTGTATGGGTGAACTTAAAAGGGCGTGAACCGGAAGGCACGGTTGACGAGGGCGATTTTGATAGCGTGGTTCAGGAAGCACAAGCGGCTTTAATGAATTTGACTTCGCCGATTGATGGGACTCGTATTTTTGAAAACGTGATGCGGCGCGAGGCGGCATTCCAGGGCGCGAACCGGAATCGGTTGCCCGATTTGGTGATGAGCGTGGCGCGTGATGAATATGTTTACAACGAGCGGCCGAGTTACGGCGAAGCCGTTGTTGCTGCGGACTCGACGACCGGGACACACGCCAAAGACGGTATCTTCATTGCCTGGGGCAAAGGCATCAAAAGAAACGCCGCATTCAAGCAACCGCCAAACCTGCGCGACATCTGTTCAACGGCTCTGGTATCGCTCGGTTGTCCACTGACCCAGGATATGGATGGCCGCGCCATCGAAGAAATTTTTGCTGAACCGACAACCCTCATCCGGCAAGGTTCTTCATATCGTTCGCGCGCCGAGAACGAAGCGATTAACCAATCGGTTTACCAGGCTGAAGAAGAAGCCGCGCTACGCGAACGCCTGCGGGCGCTGGGATATATAGAATGAAAATTCTAATCATCGGACTTGATGCCGCGACGATGGATTTGGTGAAGCCTTGGGCCGAGGCGGGGCATCTGCCGACGCTTAGGCGAATGATGCAGACGGGGGCCTATTCTGTCTTGCTCTCAACGCCAAATATGCACAGCGCCTCCGCCTGGACTTCGATACTCACGGGACTCAATCCCGGGCGTCACGGTTTATATGTCTTCAATGACCGAGATTTTGCCACCGGCAAGCAGGTCTTTTTTAAAGGCGGCGACCGCACAGGTGAGTTGATTTCGCGTCATCTGGCTCGTCACGACCTGACCTCGGGATTCTTGAATGTGCCGATGACCTATCCGGCCGAATGCGGCGCCGGCAGCTATATGATTAGCGGGCTGGATGCGCCTTCACTCAACGAACGCGCCTTCTGCCCGGCATCGCTTCGTGAAGAACTCTTGAGCCAGTTCCCCGACTACTATTTCACCCCGAAAAATATTGGCGATTTGATGAGCGCCGGTCGCATCGCGGAGGCCACCGGGGCCTGGCTGCGCACCATTGAAATACAAACGACGGCCGCCGAGTACTTGCTCGAAAAATATCCGACCGATTTTTTTATGACCGTTCATACAGCGAGTGATTGGGGCGGACATAACCTTTGGAAATATTTTGACCCCTTGCATCCCGAATATAGGGCTGATTCGCCGCATCGTGACGCGCTGCTTGCAATCTATCAGGCGCTGGACAAAAGTGTGGCGCGACTTCTGCAATTTATCAGCGCCGACACCCAGGTTTATGTGATTTCCGACCACGGCATGGGGCGGCACACCGGCGCGTCGTATCATCTGGCAGCCTGGCTTGAAGAAAAGGGATTTATGGTCAGCGCCAAACCGGCAACCCGCGCCACGCTGGTTCGTAAGAGCCGCAACCTGGCTAAAAAAATTCTTCCGGCCTCGGTCAAAGAAAAGATTAAATCAAGCATTGGTGATGAGCGGTTGAAAGAAATCCAAGCCGCCGAGAAAGATTCATTTTATGCTTCGATTGACTGGTCTCAGACTCGCGCTTATACGGAAGCCGGTCGCCATGTCATCAACATCAATCTTTGCGGACGAAATCAGGATGGCGTGGTCGCGCCCGACGATTACCAGCGGGTTTGCGATGACCTCATACGGGAGTTAAACACCTGGCTGGACGCCGAAGGGAACAAGGTTGTTGAACGGGTCGTGCGCCGCGATGAAGTTTATCAGGGCGAATATGCCAGCCGCGCCAGCGACCTTTACATTTACTGGAACCGCACGGCGCACCTGGGAGAACCTCCGAAAGCCGTCAAAGCCAAAGGATTCTGGTGGAGCGGCGACCACGTGCGCGAAGGCCTATTGATTTGTCAGGGAAAAAATATTCGTGAAGCGCAGCAGTTGCGAGCCGAATATACGCCGCAAGTTTATGACCTGGTGCCGACCATCTTGCATCTGGCGGGTCTGCCTGTACCGAAAGGTTTAGATGGATGTGTCATCGAAGAATTATGCGCCGACGCGGCGGTTATCAAATTTGCAGAGACCGTGAATCAGCTTGCCGGTGCAAATGAAAATTTGAGCGAAGATGAAGAGAAGTTGATTGAAGAGAAACTTCGCGCCCTCGGTTATATGTGAAGCTTTGGAATACGCGAGGCGCCTAACACGAAAAGCCTTTTTTATTTGCTGCTTCATAGGCTTGGTGTTCTTCGGGTTTTTAATTGGATGACCCAACAACCTTCAACAAGCCGGCGAACCCACGCCACTCATATTGCTCTGCTTGCGCTCGCCCTTGTTGCGCTCTACTGGCAAGTCTTTTTTCTCGGCAAAACCATCATTGATGTGGATACGCTGAATAATCAATTGCCTTGGGGGTATAGGGCAAGTGAAGTCGTCAATCACCCCTACAATCGCCGCGATCCGACGGATATGTATTTAACCCGCGAATATTTCATTGTCGCGGCCTATCGGGATGGTGAATTGCCGCTATGGAATCCCTATACTTTCACCGGCCATCCGATTTATGCGGACGGCGTGACACGCATCTTTTCCCCCTCGCTCCTGTTTTACACCTTTCTGGATTTACCGGTCGGCTACTCGGTCGCGCGACTCGCGGAACTTCTGTGCGGGGCGATTTTCATGTATCTCTTTTTGATTGCGATTGGCGCAAGCTCGCGAGGCGCTTTGATGGGCGCCCTGGTATTCGAACTATCGGCGCATTCGCTTTTCCACCTGACCGGGTTGGGTTGGTGGGGCGGGTTGATGTGGTTGCCACTCATCTTCCTTTTGGTTGACCGGGCGCTGACGCGAAACAGTTTTAAGTACGCCATACTTGCCGGACTCGTTGTCGCCGCGCAATTTTTCTGCGCTTATATGCCAAATCAGATTTACTTTCTTGGCGCAGTTGTTTTGTATTATCTGGGTTTCGGTTGGAAAGTGAAACAAAGTTTTGCCCGGGCCAGCGGGCCGCGGCTTACCACCAATCGCATCCTGACAATGCTGTTGATTACGCTCGCCATCGGCTTTGTGCTGGCCGCCAGCCAATGGGTTCCGGTGATGGAGCTCCTGAGTTATTCAAATCGCCGCATCGTCCCGACCGAAACCAGTTATATCTATTTGCCGCCCTGGTATCTGGTAACCCTGGTTTTCCCGAACCTCTTCGGCACCGCCTATGATCCGCAGATGGTCAATCTTTTTACGGCGCTCAATGTCTCACACGACCATAGTCTGTATTTAGGAATTGCGTCTTTATTGCCGCTGGGTTTTTTAATTAATTGGTTACGCGCCAATCGCAAAAACGCCAAGGCAAACCCCCAAGTCAACGACGACACCGAACCCCCGGTTAATCGTCAAAGGGCGATTGAACAGCATCGCCTGCGATTCTTTCTTTGCTTCATTATATTTGCGCTTTTGGTGATGATAGCTGCGCCGCTTTATGTTCACCTGACGCGCTTCCTGCCGGTGTTGCAAACCATTCGCGTCATCGTCCGCGCCGGCGTGATGTTTGTTTTTGCGGCTTCGGTCCTTATTGCCTTGGGCGCAGATTTATTACTCGAAGCCGAAGGTGAAGGG
>JBIOWC010000664.1:0-6106 GCA_044868105.1 Blastocatellia bacterium | reverse complement strand
TGCCGCCTGTGCCCGCACCACCTGTTTCAGCCCGACTTCGGGAGTAATCGCTAAAATCTCGTCTTTCAGGTTTGCCTGCAGAATAACCGGGTGTCCTCTTTTGTTGTTGTAAACCGGAATAACGATTGAGGCGTTGGTTTTTTCATAGGCTTCAATAACTTGATTGATGACCTCTGCACCGATTTGCGGTTGGTCAGCTAAGGCGATAAGTAGGGCTTGGGAATTTTCGTTTATCGCCTGCACGCCACATTGAATAGACGTGCTCATGCCGGCTTTGTAGTTGGGGTTCAAAACGATTTTGACTTTATGATGGGCTAAGACTCGGCGCACTTCCGCATCACGATGTCCGGTCACGACGATTAATTCATCAATCCGGGAAGCCAGTAAATTATCGGCGCAGCAGACCACAAAAGGCTTGCCGTTATACGGCAAAAGTTGTTTGAAGTCACCCATCCGGCGCGATTCACCGGCGGCTAAAAGGATTGCTGAAATCATAAATTATTCGGCTTCCGGCTCTCTAGACGAGCGTTTATTACCCTCCCTGGTAAAGCTTCGCGACCGGCGCGCGGTTTGGCAAGCTGTTTGCCCATATTTTAATCACCCTGCTAAAGTTGATGGGCCCAGATGATACAACTAGCAAAGCGAGGCCTTGATAGAAGCATCGAACTTATAGGCTTTGGCGCGCATCAAAGGGTTGGCAAAGAAAGAAGGTTATTCAGATTGAACAAACTACGGAAAACATTTATTGCAAGCTTGATGATAACGGCGCTCATCAGTGCCGCTCAGGGGCAACAAAATGCCTCGTTCGTGACGCCTGCGGGTGAAACCATTACGCTTGCCAGCCTGCGCGGTAAAGTTGTGGTGCTGGTTTTTGGCGGCACATCCGACCCACAATGCCGCGACGAGTTCAAAGCTTTGCAGGCGCTGGCGGATAAATACGCGGCAAGCAAAGTCGCAGTTTTCTGGGTCAGTATAGATTCCGCGCAAACGACCAGCGAGCAACTCAAAGCGCCTTGCGGTCCGGTCGGTTCCGTAAGCGTTGTGCGTGACACCAGTCGCGCAGGATTCAAACAATTTGGCGGCAAGCAATTGCCTACCATTGTGATTCTCGACAAACAAGGCAATATCGCGGGGCAGCCGCGCGGCGGCTTCAATCCCAACAGCGCGTTTGTAAATAGCATGATTGACGTAATTGATGGTCTCCTTGGATAAAATAATCGCCTCCTTTTGCAACCATTTTTCTACAGCCGGCTTTTTACAGTCGGCTTTTTTTTCCCCTGAGTTGTAACCTCGTTTATGGCTCTGGTAAAACTCTTGTGATGTCAAACGCAGAAAACCCCGGCAAAGACTATCTGGCTTATTTTGAAGCGCGACAAAGCGAAATCCTTGAATTTATCCGCTGGCTCGTTGAGCAAGAATCCATGTCAAAGGTGGCTGAGGCAACCACACGAATTGCTGAAAATTTAGCCGACCGCCTCACCGGGTTCGGCGCCTCGGTTGATTTATTGCGCGACGCAAAACTCGGCGCCACGCTTTGCGCCCGTTACCACTACTGCGAAGACCCTTGCGCCAAACAATTGCTGGTCGTCGGACATCTCGATACGGTTTGGCCCATCGGCACACTTGCCAAAATGCCTTTCCGCGTCGAAGGCGACAAGGCTTACGGTCCCGGCATCTTCGATATGAAATCCGGCGTCACGCTGGCAACCTTCGCCATGCTTGCGCTCAAGGAATTAGGGCGCAAAACCAAACGTCCGATCACCTTTTTGATGACCTGTGATGAAGAGACCGGCAGCCATTTTTCGCGCGACATCATTGAAGAAGAAGCGCAAAACGCCCACGCCGCGCTGGTGCTTGAACCGCCGATTCCGGGCGGCACCGTTAAAACCGGTCGCAAAGGCGTAGGCGAATTTGAACTCACCGTGCGCGGACGTTCGGCGCACGCCGGTAATGATATTCAAAAAGGTATCAGCGCGATTCAGGAACTCGCGCATCAGATTTTAGCCATCAACAAGTTCGTTGATTTTGAGCGTGGCACGACGCTCAATGTCGGCGTTGTGCAAGGCGGCGTGCTGTCAAATGTTGTCGCGGCGGAAGCCCGCGCCACCATTGATATGCGCTTCAAAGTTATCGAAGAAGGCTATCGCATCGAAGAAGCCATGCAGCGGCTCACGCCGGTTATTGATGGCGCGCAAATCGAAGTCAAAGGCGGCATCAATCGCCCGCCGCTTGAACGCACGGATGCGATTGCCGCGCTCTTTGCTCACGCAAAAAATTTAGCCACCGAAATTGATTATGATTTGCGCGAGGGGCAGGTCGGCGGCGGCTCGGACGGAAATTTCATCGCGGCAATGGGGGTGCCGGTTCTCGACGGGCTGGGGGTTGACGGTGCGGGGGCGCACGCCGAACACGAACATATTATCCTGAGCGATATTCCACGCCGCGCTGCTTTGCTTACTCGATTGATTGAAACGGTTTGAGGTAAGGTTTGCAATCAACATCATGAATCGTCGCGCGCCAGTGCTTTTAACTTCTCGTAAACCGCGATTACCCGCTCGCGGGTCTCTTCCATCGTCCCGGTGGTGTCAATTTCATAATCCGCATATTGGCGTTTTTCGTCCGAAGACATTTGCGCGGTGATGCGGCGTTCGGCATCTTCGCGGGTGATTTGGTTGCGTTTCATCAACCGTTCAACCTGGGTTTCGCGATCACAAAAAACCACGATTAATTTATCAAACCTCTGGTAGCCGCCCGATTCAATCATCAGCGCTGCATCAATGATAGCAATGCCCTTGGGGTTTGCGGCTTCCGTATCAGCCAGCAAGCGATTTTGCGCTTCCATCACGCGCGGGTGAACAATGGCGTTCAGCCGCTGTCTGCGCACCGCATCGGCAAAGACAATGGCGCCAAGCTTCGCCCGATCAATTCTGCGGTCTGCGGCCAGCACCCCTTCACCGAATTCGCGCACCACATCTTCGTAAGCCGAGGCGCCCGGTTCCATCACCGAATGAGCAATCTTGTCTGCGTCAAAGGTCACGCAGCCCAGGTCTTGCAGTACCGAAACCACATAACTTTTGCCGACGGCAATGCTTCCTGTAAGTCCGACTTTCAGCATAATCGTTTGAAAAACCTAAAATCACTCTTCCCAATACTCAATGGGCGTAATCGGCGTGCTCAATTTATCGAGCGACGTTTTGCCGCCAAAAGCTTTGACAATCCGGTCATCGAGGTCGTCTGCAACCCGCGCAATCGCCGTCACGCTGGCATAGAGTTCTTCTTTATCCATCGTATCGCCCAGGATGGTGTGCGCCAGGACAATGGTTCCTTTGCCCTTATCATCAACCGACAGTCCGAATGCGCCAAGCACCAGTTTCAAATTATAAGTCAGCAGATAACACATCAATTCTTCGGTCACATCAATTTCGATGACCACATAAGAGAAGATTTCAACGCACGCCTGACGTTCGCCAATCGGCGCAATCTTCACGTAAACGAATGTTGAACCTTCCTGCAAAGCAAAGGTGTCTTCAACGAGCGTCACATTCACTTCGCCGAAAAGCTCGAAGAGAAAGGCTCGCGTTTTTTCATACACCTTTTTATGGGCTTCGGTTTTAAATTCCATTCAAGCTGTCCTGTGAAAACGTCGCGCCAATCATAGATTGCGGGTTTTCAAAATTCAAATTCGCGATGCATAACTTATTCAGCTGACCCATCTCAAATTTCATCTTTCTGATTTTGCTTGCTCCCCTTCCTTCTTGCGGCGCGCAAAAACTGATTATCGAAGCGGCGCGCAAACGGCAGGAAGCGATGCTTCTCCTGGTAACTTTCCGTTTGTCTCATCACATTGAATCCGCAAGCGCTGATGAGTCTATCGGCAAACGGAAAAAGCACAGACGCTGGATAAAAATCAACCATTTCGACAGCCGCCAGGGATTCAAAGTCCGCACTTTGGCGTCCGTTGATATGACCCAAATTCCATAACGCTATTTTTTTCGGCGCGATTAAAATGAGGCGCGGATTGACACGCTCTTGCTCGCTCATCTCTTTAGCATAAGCAAGCAGTTCGTCCATCTCTTCGAGCGAACCGGAATGAATGATGAACCAGCACGGTCGCAAATCCGGACGCCAGCTTTCCTGTAATCGCCGCACAAAATCTTTTTCCGCTTCGTTGAGCATCGCCGGCGGGTCTGTGAGTTTAAGAAAGTTTAAGCTTTTGGAATAGGCTTGCAAATAATATTCCTGGTCTTCGGTAAGCGGTTCAACTAAAAAAGTGCTCTGGAAAACCGGCGGCGCGCCGCTTATCACGTTCTCATACTCGGCCCATCGCAGGATTCGCGCAATGTGAAAAAGTTCCGCGCCTTTTGGAAAATCAAACTCGCAAAACTCGCCGAGAATGCCGCAAGGGAAGGTATCGAGAAAGATTTTCGTCGGTCGAATTTCTTCAAAGACCTCGCCGAGCCAGTTTCGATAACCCCCAATATCTGCTGAGAAATTTTGCGGAATATGAATGATCGGCATTTCCCCAACCACACGCTTATCGAAAGCGAACGCTGAAGCTGTTAAAAGGGCAACGCTTTCCGCACCCAGTGTGTGAATGACGGCGCGGGCGCGCGTCAAATGCCCAAGTCCGCCGCCTGCTGCGTAGTAAAGAATCATTATTTTCGCGCCAAACTCATCGCTTCATTATCAAAGTAGGGTTGGGGTTCGGGAGGCGTTTCCAAAAACAGCCCCAGATAACGCTCAGTTTCGATTTCGTGAGTGAGTTTCGTTCGTACCATCAAACGCGCCTGCTCGCCCATCTGCTGCAAACGGTCGTCGCTGGCGCAGGCCGCGCGTTCAATGGCCGCGCGGCATTCGTGCATATCGCCGGGGTAAAATAGAAAGCTATCGCTGGCATCATTCAACACATCTCCCATGCCTCCGGCTTTGGTCGCCAGCAGCGGAATGCCAAGCGCCGCCGCTTCCAGTAACACATTCGGCAAGCCGTCATAAAACGAAGCCAGCACCACCAAATCGCAGGCGGCGTAATGCGGCAGCAATTCGTAGCGGTCAACAAAAGGCCTGAGGGTATGAGCAATTGCCGTTTCCTGCCTCCGCAAAAATTCAATCACTGCTTCATCCAGTTCACCGACAAAGAGCAGATGAAAGCGGTTTGCGAGTCCCGAATCAAACAGGGTTTCCAGGAAAAACAAGCCGCCTTTCTTCTGTTTGATATGCCCGAACATCCCCAGCACTCTGCGACCGGGCGCAACCGTTTCACGGCGCCACTTTTCGGCGCGTCGCAGGTGTGAAGGGAGGATTTCCCATTCACTTATCTCAATGCCGTTAGGAATCCACAGCGGACGAATATGCGGAAAGAGCGCCGTGATTTTTCGAGCTTTATCTTGACTGACCACACAAACGCGAGACGATTTGTTCAACGCTTCGCGTAAAACATCTGCGCGTTTCGGAGAAAAGATTGCCGCATCGAAATCATTGCCGCGAAGCAAGGTCACCAGCGGCCGGCCCAGCCAAGCCGAATAAACCGTTCCGGCGATTAACGGCGTGAGTCCGCCAAAAGCAACCATATGACTGTATTTGCCTTCATCTTTCGCAATGAAATTCCAGAGCAGATTCATGGCATGCGCCGCGTCGTCGCCAAGCGGGCAAAGGATGTCTTGGCCGTTGCTTTTGTCAGTGGTTTTCAGTCTTTGAACGCGACGGGAAAAATGCGCCACATCGATTCTGGCCCCGGCGCGACGTAAACCGTGCACAATGCGGTCACAAGATTCGGCCATCCCGCCGCGACCGGGAAAATAGTTTTCCGTAAGCCACAGAATATGAAGTTGTCCCTGGCGTTCATTCATGAAAAACCAAATTTGTTAAACGATTAACTATCCAAAAATCCCATGCTCATTGTATCGTCATCGAACCCTTCCTGAGTCGCTCGCTTATCAAAAGCTCGCGCATCATAGGCATCGTAATATTGGCTGTAATAGAGCCCCAGGTAAAACGGCGCGTAGCTGCGACTGGAGTAATAGCCGTGGCGATAGGTATGAACGCCGCTTCTGCCAAAGGCGCCTTCGTTAGCGATGATCTCTTTCTGCTCTTCATCTGTGAGTTGTTG
>JBIOWC010000663.1:0-11937 GCA_044868105.1 Blastocatellia bacterium | reverse complement strand
TAACCCTGAACGCCCGCCGCTTCACGATTTGGATTCCTTGCCGCGGGCGACGGAAATCTATAAACGCGATTTGGACATCACGAAATATAACGTGCCGTTTTTATTGCACCCTTATTTGGCCTTTTATTCATCGCGCGGCTGTCCGGCGCTGTGCACGTTTTGCCTGTGGCCCCAAACCATCAGCGGACACGCCTGGCGCACGCGCAGCAATGAAAGCGTTGCCCAAGAGTATGGCAATGCCTGGAACCTGTTTCCGAATCTTGAAGAGGTTTTCTTTGATGACGATACCTTTGCCTGGGGCAAGCGCCGCACCATTGAACTCAGCGAAAAATTGAAGCCCTACAAAAAGACCTGGTCTTGCACGTCGCGTGTGCACACCGATTATGAAACCCTGAAAGCCATGCGCGATTCGGGTTGTCGCCTGCTGATTGTCGGATTTGAATCGGGGGATGATCAGGTTCTGAAGAACATTAAAAAAGGCGCGACCGTCGAACAGGCTTACGAGTTTATGAAGAACTGTAAAAAACTCGGCATCCACGTTCATGGCGACTTTATCATCGGGCTGCCCGGCGAGACCCACGAATCCATTGAACGCACGGTGAAGTTTGCTGAAAGACTTGATTGCGAAACCATTCAGGTATCGATTGCGCATTCTTATCCGGGCACAGAGTTTGACGACTTTGTGAAGAAGAATAACTACTTGATGGATTATGAAGAGATGACTGATGATGTCGGTCATCAACTGCCGGTGATTCAATATCCGGGACTATCGCGCGAAGAGATTGTGCAGGCGGTGGAAAATTTTTATGACAAATATTATTTCCGTCCGCGCATCGTTTTCCGTATCGTTCGCAAAGCCATCTTCAACAGCCGCGAACGTGAACGGTTGTACAAAGAGGCGCGTGAATTTATGGCGCTTCGCGCCAAGCGTAAAAAATTCGTCACCGCCCAGGCGGGGCGTTAAGTCAAAAACCATTTAAGTATTTCATCGCAGCACTGTTTTTGTTCGACAAAGGCAGTGCTGCTTTTTATAAATCACAAAATTTTTCAACGAATGGTTGACCATCAAGTGATTATCAATGCCGATGATTTCGGCAGGTCGCAGGAAATCAATGAAGCCATCATTCGCGCGCACCGCGAAGGCGTGCTGACGAGTTGCAGTTTGATGGTTACGGGCGCGGCCTTTGACGAAGCCGTGCATCTCGCCAGAGAAAATCCGCGACTCGGCGTCGGCCTTCATTTAGTCACGGTGGTCGGGCGCAGCGTTCTGCCGCATTCGGAAATCCCCTCACTGGTTGACGCGCAACAAAATTTTTCTAACAACCCGAACCACGCCGGACTCAAATACTATTTTTCGCCGCGCGCGCGTCGCGAAATCAGAAAAGAACTGGCGGCGCAGTTCGCCAAATTTGCCGCGACCGGTCTGCCGTTTTCACATATTGACGGTCATTTGCATCTGCACGTTCACCCGGTGATTTTCAAAACCGCTATTGAACTCGGCATCCGCTACGGGGTGCGAAGAATGCGCGTGCCGGTCGAAGAACTGGATTTGGCCTTGCAGTTCGATAGGAAGTTCAAACTGAGAAAAACCGTTCATAAACGGCTGTTCGATGCGCTTGGCGCGTATATGAAAAAGCAACTGCGGAAAAATCAGTTCACCTTTACCGAGCGCGTTTATGGCAATCTGCAAAGCGGCGCCATGGATGAGAACTATTTTCTTTATGCCTTAAATCATCTCACCACGCCAACCGCCGAGATTTATTTTCATCCGGCGATCTACCCCGCAAAACGTGAGCTCAGTGCCGAAGAGCAACAGGGCATGATAGAATTCGAGGCGCTGACAAGCTCTAAACTGATTGAGCGTTTGCAGGATACCCGCTTCAAATTGATTAATTACTTCGACCTGGAATTCACCCAATGAAATTGGAATTCACTCTATGAAAACGGCGGTGGTTTTGTTTCTATCTATTGTTGCGCAGGTGGCGGGCAATATTATTCTCAGCAAAGGCATGCACGCGGTGGCGGGCGAAGACTTTCTGGCGACTGTGTTAAGCGCCGCGCAAAATCCAACTATCTGGTTGGGTACGCTTCTGCTCTGCATCTTCTTCGGGCTTTATTCAGCGGCAATGTCCTGGGCTGATTTAAGTTATATTTTGCCCGTCACCTCGTTCGGTTACGTGTTGAACGTCGCCTGCGCGAAATATTTTTTGAACGAACAGGTATCGCTGAGGCGCTGGATGGGGGCTTTCATCATCTGCATAGGCGTGGCCTGCGTTTCGCGCTCGGAACAAAAGACCTATGACACGCAAGACCGGGCCGGAGGCGTGAGTTGAATATTACGACCGCTATAATGATTGCGATTATCACGCTGGCAACTTCCGCAGGCGAGGTATTGATTGCCAAAGGCATACGGGAAATCGGCGAGATTTCGACCCTGCGTTTGCGGGCGCTGGTCAAAATTGTTTTGCATATCCTGACCAATAAATATTTTATGTTGGGAGTTTTTTTAATGGCCGTGAGTTTCTTTACTTTCCTGGCGACCCTGTCGGAAGCCGATTTGAGTTTAGTCGTTCCGGCGACCGCTGTCAGCTTTGCTATAAAAACTTTCGGCGCCAAGATGTTTTTGAAAGAACGAATCAGCCGCGAACGCCTGATCGGCACTTTACTGGTCTGTCTGGGCGTTGTGCTGATTTCACTTCCTGAATAACCGCGCATTTGATGACCATTATTTTCACCACCATCATCATCATTCTGGTTTGTTGCGTCATTGCAGCGAATGTCTTTTATTTATTATCGTTTTATGCCGCCGCAAAATTTTTTCTCGAAAAAGGCAAATCATCAACCAGCGAACCGCAACCGGTTTCAATCCTGATTCCGCTCGCCGGGGCGGATTTGAAAGCTTACGAAAATTATGCGCGCTTTTGTCGGCAAGATTACCGGGCAGCTTATCAACTGGTCTTTGGAGTGCGCCTGGCAACCGACACGGCGATTCCGGTGGTGCAAAAGCTGATTGCCGATTTTCCCGAATGTGATATTGAACTGGTCGTCAATGCAGAGGTCATCGGCGCCAATCTCAAAGTCAGCAATCTGCGTAATATATTCGAGCGCGCGAAGTACGAACACCTCATCATTATTGATAGCGATATTCGCGTTGGCGAAGATTACCTGCGCTCGGTCGTTGCGCCGCTTGCCGAAAGACAGGTCGGAATGGTGACCTGTTTATATCGCGCCGGAGAAGCGCCTGATTTCGGGGCGCTGATGGAAGCTCTCGGATTAACTGAGTTTGCGGCGGGGGTGCTGGCGGCGCGACTCCTGGAAGGCGTTAAATTTGCGTTGGGCTCGACCATGGCGACGACCAAAAGTATATTGCTACTGGTTGGCGGTTTTGAAGCCTTAAAAGATTACCTGGCCGATGATTTTATGTTGGGCAACCTCATTGCCGGCGCGGGCTACGAAGTGAGAGTCGCAGATTATATTGTGGAAACCAGCATGTCGCCGGTCGGGTTTGTCGGAATGCTGAAGCATCAGCTGCGTTGGGGGCGTTCGACGCGCATCTCGCGTCCGGCGGGCTACCTGGGTTTGATTTTAACTTATGGCGTACCGCTCGCGTGGTTGCTGTGTCTTATCACCCTGTTTTCGATAAACAGTCTGGTTTTGCTTGTTGCGACGTTGGTCATTAGACTGTCAACAGCCTGGATAATCGGCGTTCACTGGCTGGGTGATAAGATTTTGAAAAAGAATTTTTGGCTGTTGCCGGTGCGCGATAGTTTAAGTTTAGCGATTTGGTGCGCCAGTCTCTTGGGCAAGCGGATTGAATGGCGCGGTCGGATTTTTGAAGTGATGCGTGACGGGCGAATGGTTGAGCAAGGCAGAAAGGCGGAAAGGCAGAAAGGCAGAGGTTAAGCTTCGGGTTTTCGCTCCATCAGCTTGTTGCTTTGAGTTACGAATTGTAGAATTTGAGCGAACTCCCTCCCACTTTGTATAATCCTATTTGTCGTCTGGGCATCTGCGAAAACTAAAAAGCGGAAAGAGAAAGAGAAGGTAACGAATGATTAAGAAAGTGGTGCTGGCAAAACCGCGAGGTTTTTGTGCAGGCGTAGTTCGAGCCATTGATATTGTTGAACGGGCTTTAGATTTATTTCCCGAACCTATCTATGTCTTTCACGAAATCGTTCATAACCAATATGTCGTGGAAAATCTGAGCAAGCGCGGGGTGATTTTTGTTGACCGTCTTGAAGATGTTCCCCAGGGCAATGTCTGTGTGTTTAGCGCGCACGGCGTTTCGCCGCAAATTCACGAAACCGCCGAAGCGAGAAATCTCAAAGTGATTGATGCGACCTGTCCTCTGGTAACCAAAGTTCACCTGGAGGCGGTCAGATACCACAAAGATGAAAAATCCATTCTGCTCATCGGTCATCCGGGACACGAAGAAGTCGAAGGCACCATGGGCGAAGCGCCGATGCATCTGGTTAGCTCTATAGCCGATGTCGAGCGCCTTGAAGTCGAAAATCCCAAGGATATTGTCTGCATTACCCAGACCACCTTGAGCATGGATGACGTTGCAGAAATCAGCGACGCCTTGAAGAAAAAATTTCCCAACCTGAAATCTCCTCCCAAAGATGATATTTGCTATGCCACACAAAATCGCCAGAACGCCGTTAAGGCCTTGGCTGAGCACGTGGATGTGCTGCTGGTTGTCGGCTCACAAAACAGTTCTAACTCACAACGTTTATGCGAAGTCGCGAAAGCTTATGGCGTACCGGCTTATTTGATTGATGATGAAACGCAAATCAAGACCGAGTGGTTGCAGACGGCTGAAGTGGTTGGCGTCACCGCAGGCGCATCGGCTCCCGAAGAGTTGGTCAAGCGGGTGTTAGAGAAATTGCGCGCCTTAGGGGCCAGCGAGTTTGTCGAACAACCGGGCGAAGATGAAAATGTGCATTTCGCTCTACCGCAAGAATTGATCCAACTTCAGCCTATCGGCATCAGCGCGAACTGAGAGGATGAAGCGGTGAAAAGGTGTGACGTGAAGCGGTGAAAGCGATTCTCTATCCACATCATCCCTTCACCCGCTCGCCCCTTCACCTCTTTACCTCGAATACTGAGGAGTCCCCTATGTCACAAGCGATTGCAAAAAGTGTTTCTCCCCTGCAAGCGAAAATTCGTCGTACCATTGAAGCCGCGCAAAATTACCTTTTGCAAATTCAATATCCGGACGGTCATTGGCGCGGCGAACTCGAAGGCGACACCATCCTGGAATCCGAATATATTTTGACCATGCATTACATCGGGCGCGGCAACGCGGGCCGTGTGCAAATGGCGGCAAATTATATTCGTGAGCAACAACTCCCAGCGGGCGGTTGGGCGATTTACAAAGGTGGCGATGCGGATGTCAGCGCTTCGGCAAAAGCCTATTTTGTGTTGAAGCTGTTGGGCGATGACCCGCAGGCGCCGCACATGAGAAAGGCGCGCGAAGTGATTTGCAATTTAGGCGGGCTGGATGCGGCAAACAGTTTCACGCGAATTTATCTGGCCATCTTCGGACAATACCCCTGGGAGCGTTGTCCGGCTGTGCCGCCGGAAATTATTCTGCTGCCGAAATGGTCGCCCGTTAGCCTGGCTGAAATGTCCGCTTGGACGCGCGGCATCGTTGTGCCACTCGCGGTCATCTGGGCGCACAAGCCCCATTGCCCGGTTCCCGAACATGCCAATATTGCCGAACTCATGATTGAAGGGGCAAAACCGGCGAATGAACTGCAGAGCGGATTCTGGAAGAGCGTTTTCAATACCGTGGATTCGACTTTGAAATTATTTGAAAACCGCAAATGGTCGCCGCAACGTGAAAAAGCCTTGAAAGCTTGCGAGCAATGGATGATTGACCATTTTGAAAAGAGCGATGGCATCGGCGCCATCTTTCCGCCGATTATCAATTCCATCATCGCGCTTCGCTGCCTCGGATACGACAATCACCATCCGCTGACGGCTTCGCAGATCGGTGAACTGGAAAAACTGGAGAT
This sequence comes from Blastocatellia bacterium, assembly GCA_044868105.1. Lineage (GTDB taxonomy): Bacteria > Acidobacteriota > Blastocatellia > UBA7656 > UBA7656 > JBFMDH01. The sequence continues at coordinate 5,920 of JBIOWC010000663.1, read as the reverse complement.
CGAAGACGGCGACGCCCTGCGCATTGCGCCTTGCTTTTCGCCGGTCTGGGATACCGCGCTGGCGATGAATGCGCTGGTCGAATCGGGAATGGCGAAAGACCACGAACGCTTGCTGAAAGCCGCCGAATGGATCCTGGGCAAAGAGGTCAAAGAGGTTGGCGATTGGAAGATTAAAAACCCGGAAGGTGAACCGGGGGGCTGGTATTTTGAATATGCCAACGAATTTTACCCGGATGTAGACGATACCTTTCAGGTTTTAACGGCGCTCAACAAAATTCAATTCCATAACCTGGAAAAAGAGCAGCGCAAGCAAGCCGCCATGCAACGCGCCTTGAACTGGCTCTTGACCATGCAGAACAAAGATGGCGGCTGGGCCTCGTTTGATAAAGATTGTGACGAACAGTTCCTGACGCAAATTCCGTTCGCCGACCACAACGCCATGATTGACCCCAGCACGGCTGACATTACCGGACGGGGTTTAGAGACGCTGGCCACCTTCAATTTCGATATGCAGCAGCCGGTCGCGCAACGGGCCATCGCCTATTTATTAAAAGAGCAGGAACGCGATGGCACCTGGTTTGGACGCTGGGGCTGCAATTATATTTACGGGACGTGGCTGGCGCTGCACGGCTTGAAGTGTATTGGCGAAGATATGATGGAAGGACGTTTCCAAGCCGCCGGTTGCTGGGTTCGCGCCATGCAAAATGAAGATGGCGGCTGGGGCGAATCGCCGCGCAGTTATGAAGACGCGGGATTGAAGGGGCTGGGCGAAAGCACCGCTTCACAAACCGCCTGGGCAGTGATGGCTTTGATGGATACCCATGATGTCAGTCAAAGCGTTGATCGAGGCATCGAATACCTCATCAACACGCAACGCGAAGACGGCTCCTGGACCGACGATTACTGGACGGGCACAGGTTTCCCGAAAGTGTTTTATTTGCGTTACCATTTATACGCGGTCTATTTTCCGCTGCTCGCCTTAGGAATGTATGAAAAGCGACTGAGAGAAGAATAGGTGAACCTTATGAGATTTCCGACCCACATCACAACCGACGCCATCAAACATCAAATTCACAATGGCATGAAAGGCAATAAGCGTTACCCGATGGTGCTTATGCTGGAGCCGCTTTATACGTGCAACCTGGCCTGTCTGGGCTGCGCCATAGAAAGACATACCGGCAAAATCGAAGACCGTTTACCGCTGGAAAAATGTATTGCGGCGGTTGAACAATCAAATGCGCCGATTGTTTCGATTTGCGGCGGCGAACCGACCATCTATCCCGAAATCAAAGAACTCATCGAGAGCATCATCGAACGCAAACGCCATATTTATTTGTGCACTAATGCGCTGCTCTTGGACACGCGCATCTTCGACAGAGTTGCGCCGCATAAACGGCTGACCATCAATATTCATCTGGATGGCATGCGCCATACCCATGATCTGGTTTGTGACCGCGAAGGCGTTTTCGATAAAGCGATCGCCATGATTCGCCAGTCAAAGCGGCTCGGTTATCACACGACCATCAACACGACCATCTTCAAAGAGACGGAGATGAGCGAGATTGAAGAGCTTTGCGAGTTGGTCACGGGGCTGGGTGTTGACGGCATATTGCTGGCGCCCGGTTATCATTACGAATCGGTTGACCGCGATATTTTCTTATCGAAACAAGAGATTCAAAACAAATTCAAACGCGTGCTGGAACTCTCGAAAAAATATCGTTTGATGTCAACGCCGCTCTATCTGGAATTCACCGCCGGAATGCGCAATTACAACTGCTCGCCCTGGAGCACGGTGACCTACACGCCGCGCGGTTGGAAAGGCCCCTGCTATCTCATCGGCAAAGAGTATTACGAGAACTGGGAAGAATTTTGGACCACCGTTGATTGGGCCTATTGGGAATCGCGTCAAGACAGGCTTTGTCAAAATTGCATGATGCACAGCGGTTTTGAAGCATCGGCGATGTTTGAACTCAAGAAAAACCCGCGCGATATGATGCGTATGGCGGCGTGGAATCTCGGGCTTTAAACCATTCAGGCCGTTTCCTAAAAGATCGGGTTCAAAATAAATTAATCGGGTCTTTAACCTCAACCGGCCAGCTGAGTCGAAAAGGGGGGGCAATGAAAAAAGCTTTTGCCTTATTGATGATCTCCGTATTGACCTTAAGTTTATTATTTATGCCAACCGACACCTTCGCACAAAACAAACCCCGCGCCCGCGATTTAGGCGTGCCTTTCGAGGGCACGCCAGGCGGATTTAATGCCATCACTGATGTCAAAGGCGTCGAGGTCGGACAGACGACCTTGATTTCCGGCGAAGGCAAACTCGTGGTTGGCAAAGGCCCTGTAAGAACCGGTGTGACGGCCATTTTTCCGCAAGGCAAAAATTTTAAGGAGCGCGTATTCGGCGCCTGGTTTTCGCTAAACGGCAACGGCGAGATGACCGGTACGACCTGGCTTGAAGAGTCTGGCTGTCTGGGGTCGCCGATTTTAATTACCAATACCCATAGTGTCGGCGTGGTGCGCGATGCGGTGATCGAATGGAACGCCAAACGCAATCCCGGCGACGGGTATTCGGGCGATTTCAGTCTGCCGGTTGTTGCCGAAACCTATGACGGTTTTTTGAATGATATCAACGGCTTTCACGTCAAAAAAGAACACGCCTTTCAAGCGATGGAAAATGCCCGGTCGGGGGCAGTCGCCGAAGGCAACGTCGGCGGCGGCACAGGCATGGTCGCGCACGGCTTCAAAGGCGGCATTGGCACTTCGTCGCGGGTCTTAAGTGAGCAAGATGGCGGCTATATTGTGGGCGTTTTAGTCCAAGCCAATTATGGCCGGCGCGATTTGTTGCAAATCGCCGGAGTCCCCGTAGGCAAAGAGATTCCCGACCAGTTGCCGAAAGCGGGCAAACCAAACGACGGGCAAGGTTCAATCATCGTCGTCGTCGCTACGGATGCGCCGCTTCTTCCGCATCAACTCAAACGCCTGGTGACTCGCGTCGCATTAGGCATTGGCGTAATGGGCGGGAGAGGCGAAAACTCTTCGGGCGATATTTTTATCGCTTTTTCAACGGCAAATCCCGAAGTCGGAAAGCTTCAAGAAGTTGCCAATTTGAAGATGCTGCCGAATGAAAAAATTAATCCGCTCTTTCGCGCCACCACGCAAGCTACGGAAGAGGCCATCGTCAATGCAATGGTCGCGGCTGAAACCATGACCGGCGTGAACGGCAATACGGTTTACGCCTTGCCGCACGACCGCTTGCGTGAGGTTTTAAAGAAATACAATCGCCTGGTTAAATGAAAGATTAAGCACGATGAAAGCGATGGTGTTGAATCAACTCGGCAGTCTTGAAGAGAACCAAACCCCCTTGCGTTGTGAAGAGATTCCCAAACCTTCCCCAAAAGCGAATGAAATTTTAATTAAAGTTGCGGTCTGCGCCGTCTGCCATACGGAACTTGACGAAATCGAAGGGCGCCTGCCGCCGCCCCATCTTCCCGTCGTCCTCGGGCATCAGGTCGTCGGACAAGTTGCCGAAATCGGGAGCGAAGTGAAGACCCTGAAACATGGCGACCGTGTTGGCGTGGCGTGGATTTTTTCGGCTTGTGGCAACTGCGCGTTTTGCCAGGCGGGTGATGAAAATTTGTGCGCTGATTTTCAAGCGACAGGCCGGGACGCAAACGGTGGATATGCCGCATACATGACGGTTCAGGAAGCCTTCGCTTATAAAATCCCCGAAGCCTTCACCGACGCGGAAGCTGCGCCGCTACTCTGTGCCGGGGCGATTGGCTATCGCTCGCTGAGGCTCACGAATTTACAAGACGGGCAAAATCTAGGGCTCACAGGGTTTGGCGCGTCAGCTCATTTAGTGCTCAAGATGGCGCGATTTAAATATCCGAACTCGCCGGTTTTTGTTTTTGCCCGTAGCGCAGAAGAACGCGAATTTGCTAAGGAAGTGGGGGCAATTTGGGCTGGCGATACGACAGACGACGCGCCGGAAAAATTGCAGGCCATCATTGATACCACACCGGCGTGGCTGCCCATTCTTGAAGCGTTAAAAAATCTTGCGCCCGCCGGACGTTTGGTCATTAACGCGATTCGCAAAGAGGAACGCGATAAAGCGGCGCTGCTTCAGTTGGATTACCCGACACAGTTGTGGATGGAGAAGGAGATTAAGAGCGTCGCAAATGTTGCGCGTCGCGATGTCAGCGAATTTCTGCAACTGGCTGCCGCGATGCAGATTAAACCCGAAGTTCAAGAGTACGCTTTAGCACAGGCGAACGACGCGCTCATTGAACTCAAGACGAAAAAAGTGCGCGGCGCGAAAGTATTGCGAGTTATCTGACCTCGCACCTGACACAAATATGGTTGAAGAGAAAATAAAAGAGAGACTGCAAGTCTACATTGACGATATTGATGAGCCGATGGACATGCGCGACCTGGCGGCGGAATTGAATGCCTTACCGTTGCTTCCCGACATGGGTGGTTGTTATTTCATCCGCCCATCCGGTGAAATAATTTCTGTGGCCTGGGATGAGCCGAAAAGTGTTCAGGTTGAAACTGAGCCTCGTATTTGCAACATAGCCATGTTTCAAGGAAGTAAGCGGTATCCTGAGTTGGAAGATTTGAAACCTGAAAAACCCGTAGCGGCGATTGATTGCCCGCATTGCCAAGGAACCGGCATTCTACGGATTAGCCAATCTCAAGGCATCACCAATGTCATCTGTTATTGTGGCGGCTTAGGTTGGGTTGTCACCGAGTAAAGACTGAGAACTGATTTACTGGAATTTTATTCAATGAAGCAATCGCCAATCATCGGCATCACCGTAAGCCTCGACCACGGAAAAAAGCTTCGCGCAGGGCACGACTATCTCTACATTCGCCGCGCTTATTCGCAAGCTGTGCAGCAAGCAGGCGGGCAGCCGATTCTGCTATCGCCGGAAATTACGCCCGCAGCCGTTATCGAAATTTGTGATGCCTTAATCATTTCAGGTGGCGATGATATTCCGCCTGAAATGTATGGCGAAGCGTTAAGCGAAAAATCTACGCTCGAATCGCTTGAAAGACTCGATTGGGAGCGCCAGTTGTTAGATCTGTTTGCGCCAACCGAAAAGCCTGTGCTTGGCGTCTGCTACGGCATGCAGTTGATGAATGTGCATTTCGGCGGCAGTCTGCATCAGGATATTTACGCTTTCAACAAAGCTATTCTCGACCATGGAAGTAGCGACAAAGCGGCGTTGCATGACATTGAAATCCTTGAAGATTCCTTGCTCTTTTCCGCACTCGGCGCAAAAGCCGTGGTTGCTTCGCGTCATCATCAAGCCGTCAACCGCGTGGCGCCGAACTTTAAAATTGTTGCCCAATCTTCGGACAACCTTATCGAAGCAATTGAATCGCAAAATCTGCTTGGCGTCGAATGGCACCCGGAAGCTGACCAGACCGGCGCCGCAATCTATTCGATGTTCATCCGAAAAGCTCAACGCCAATGAACAGGCCAGCAAAAGTTTTAGTCACCGGCGGTACCGGTTTCATCGGTTCGCATCTGGTTCGTGCCTTGCTCGAACAGGGTGAAGCGGTGCGCTGTCTGGCGCGCGAGTCCAGCCGACTCGACAACCTCAAAGATTTGCCGGTTGAATTTGTTTATGGCGATTTGTGCGATGTTGATTCATTGCCCAAGGCAATGAAGGATTGTCGCTTGCTCTATCACGCGGCTGCGGATTATCGCCTGTGGGCAAAAAATCCGAATGAACTTTACGAAAGCAATGTTCAAGGGACGCGCAACATCTTACAAGCTGCTCTCGACGAAGGCGTCGAGCGGGTTGTTTATACCAGTTCGGTCGGCGCGTTGGGCTTAAATGATGATGGCACACCGGCAAATGAAGAAACGCCGGTTACGCTTGACGATATGATTGGCCATTACAAGCGC
>JBIOWC010000662.1:0-15203 GCA_044868105.1 Blastocatellia bacterium | reverse complement strand
TGAGCGGTTACCAATCAGGTATGCGAGTTAGCGCCCGCAGTTGTGTGCGCGGTCTTGACGGCGCAGAGCAACCCGAACGAAAACAAGTTCCGCGTCTCGGTGGAAGTCTTCAACAAAGCGGACGGCCAGACCACGATCTCCTGCCAGAACAATCTCTGATTTCTCATAAACCGGAGGACGATGCAGATGAGAGAGGTAATCAACCGATTTGGACAACGGCGTCGAGTGACCCAGGCAAAGCGCCAGCAGCGCACTGCCTCACGCCGATTGGGGATCGCTCGCCAGGCAACTGCGATTGCCCTCGTCGCGTTGCTGGTCTTGTCGAGCCTGACGGGGCTGGTGCAGGCCGCAGACGGCGATCTCGATCCGACCTTTGACAGCGACGGCAAAGTGACAACCGATGCCTTCGGGATCGGGAGCTTTGCGAACGCCCTCGCCATTCAAGCCGATGGGCGGATTGTGGTGGCCGGAATTGCCTTCTCCAGTATGACTGAAGGCGATTTCGGTCTCGCACGCTACAACTCGGACGGCAGTCTCGACAATACGTTTGGCACCGGCGGCCTGGTGACCACCGATTTCTTTGGAGGCACGAGTAACGCCGCTGCCATCGCCATTCAAGGGGATGGACAAATCGTTGTCGCGGGGTATGCACAACTCACGGCTGGAGAGCAGGACTTCGCCCTTGCCCGCTACCATACGGATGGCAGCCTCGATGCGACGTTCGGCGCGGGCGGCCTGGTGACCTCTGACGTAGGGCACAACGATTCGCTCACCAGCCTCGCCATCCAGCCGGACGGCAAGCTTGTCGCCGTCGGATTTGCAGGCAGCGGCAGTACGTTCGATGACTTTGCGGTCCTGCGTTACAACGCCGACGGTAGCCTTGACTCCACCTTCGGCTCTGGCGGGGTTGTCATCACCGATTTCTCCGGCTTTGGTGATGTTGCTTCGGCAGTGGTTATTCAGGGGGACGGGCACATCGTCGCGGCCGGCAGCACCGAGCCGAGCATCTTATCCAATGGTGACTTCGCCCTGGCGCGCTACAACGCCGACGGCAGCTTGGATGCGACGTTCGGCGCGGGTGGCAAAGTCATAACCGATTTCTTGGGCGGCAGCGATGACGACGCCAGCGACCTCGCCATCCAGGAAGACGGGCGCTTAGTGGCGGCCGGGTCAACTTCGGTCAACTCTACCAACACCGATCAATACAATTTTGCCCTTGCCCGGTATAACGCCGACGGCTTCCCTGATATCAGCTTCGGCTCTGGCGGCAAGGTAATAACGGACTTTCTCGGGCAAAACGATTTCGCTTCCGGCCTCGCCATTCAAGCCGACGGCCGCCTGGTCGCCGCCGGGAAGGCGACGGTGGCGGGCGCTCCAATAAGCGATTTTGCCCTCGCTCGCTTCAACACAAATGGCAGCCTCGACAATAGTTTCGGCGCGGGCGGCAAGGTTACGACGGACTTCTTCAACAACAATGATCGCGCTGCCGACGTTGCCATCCAGTCAGACGGGCGCATCCTGGCCGCAGGCCTTGCTTCAAAGAGCACGAACAGCGGCCTTCAGGCCAGCTTCGCCGTCGCGCGCTATCTGGGCAGTGCGGTCGCGGCCTATAACGCCTGCTTGCAGGATGACGAGACGGGCGACACGTTGCAATTCAATTCGCGAACCGGCGACTACCGCTTCAGCCGCTGCGGCGCCCGAGGCTTCACCTTGAGCGGCCGGGGCGCGATGAGAATAGCAGGCTGCGACATCTCGCTAACCGACTCCACCCGCGAGCACGCGGTCACCGCTACGCTTGATACCTGCAAGTCGAAAGGCACAGCCTCAATTGTAGTTTACTCGCCACCGGAAAGTTTCAGGATTAATGACGAAGAGACTTCCGATAATCCCTGTAGTTGTCGGTGAAGCGATTTCAAAGAAAGCAGGAGGATCATGCACATGAGAAGCGTAAAAAATCGAACCGTCCATAAAGCCTGGATGACAGCGACAAGGGGCGAGCGGCGCGCCCAGTGGTGGCGCTGGGGGGCGGCACGCCAAGCGCTTGCCCTGCTCGTCGTCACCGGGCTTGTGTTTTCGAACTTGTCGAATCGAGCGCAGGCCGCGGCGGGCGACCTCGATCCGACCTTCGACCAGGACGGCAAGGTGACAACCAGCTTCTTAGGAGTTGCCGATCAGGCTTCTGCCGTCACCATTCAAAGCGATGGACGCATCGTGGTGGCCGGGGTGTCGTTAAGCCCCGATCAAGCCCTGTTTGCTTTGGCGCGCTACAACCCGGATGGCAGTCTCGACAATACGTTTGGCACCGGCGGCAAAGTCATCAGTGATGTTTCCATCAATGATTGGCTTTGCGATCTCGCCATCCAGGCGGACGGCCGGATCGTCGCCGTCGGGTGTGGATGGGGCAATAGCACAAAGGATGACTTCCTCATTATTCGCTACCTGGCGGATGGCAGCCTCGACAGTAGTTTCGGCGCGGGTGGGATCGTGACAACCGACTTCGCCGGCTCTGGCGATTATGCCTCAGGGGTCGTCATTCAACCGGATGGCCGCATTGTGGCGGCGGGCCACACTGGCTTTAACTTTGAGAGTGATTTCGCGCTGGTACGCTATAACGCCGACGGCAGCCTCGATACCACTTTCGGCACCGGCGGCAAAGTCACCACCAACTTCTACGGCAATAGTGATGATGGCGGTACGGATATCGTCAGGCAGACGGACGGGCGCTTAGTTGTTGCCGGGGGAACGAACACCAATTTTACGAACCCCGGCCAGTATAACTTTGCCCTCGCCCGCTATAACACGGACGGCTCGCTCGATCCCACTTTCGGGGCCGGCGGCAAGGCGATAACCGATTTCTCGGCTAACAGCTTTGCGAGAGCTGTTGCCATTCAGGGGGACGGACGTATCGTGGCGGCCGGGGTTTATGGCCTAAGCCTGGAGAGCGCGATTAATGGGGACTTTGCCCTGGCGCGTTACAACTTGGACGGTAGCCTCGACACCGACTTCGGGATGGCTGGCAAAGTAAAAACCGATTACTTCGGCTATACCGATGAGGCTTTCGGCGTCGCCATCCAAACGGATGACAAAATCGTCGCCGCCGGATTTGCACATGAGGATACTTCCGTTAGCACCTTCGCGCTGGCGCGCTACAACGCGGACGAGATTGCCGATCTCGCCGTCGCCAAGAGCGGCTCGCCCGACCCGGTCGTCGCCGGACAAAACATCACCTATACCATCACCCTTATCAACAACGGGCCTGACGCTGCCGCCAACGTGACGCTCTCTGATCCGACGCCGCCCGGAACCACTTTCCAGTCGCTCGCTGCACCGCCAGGCTGGGCCTGTACGACACCGCCGGTCGGCAAAACGGGCACTGTCATCTGTTCGATAGCGAGTCTTGCTGCGGCGCAGCCGGCGGTCTTCACGCTTGTCGTGCAAGTCAGTCCGCTCATGCCCGACGGGTCGAGAGTGGACAACCGTGTGATGGTCAGTAGCGCCACCGCCGACCCGAATTCGAATAATAATCACGCTTCAGCAACCACCTCGGTGATCGGCTTCTCGGCCTCCATACAGGATGACGGGACGGGCGACCTGCTGAAATTCAATTCGCGAACCGGCGACTACCGCTTCAGCCGCTGTGGCGCCGAGGGCTTCACCTTCAGCGGAACCGGCACCATCAGACTGGATAGTTGCAACGTCTGGTTGACCGACTCCACACGCGACCATGCCATCAACGCTGCGATCAACTCTTGCACAGCAACTGGTCAAGCTTCTATCTCGCTTTATTCACCACTGCGAAGCTTTACGGTCAACGATAGAAATACGGCAAATAATTCCTGCGCTTGTCCCTGAAACGATTCGAAAAAAGGAGAGACGACAATGATGAAAAGATGTATGTTCGCAATCGTCCTGTTTGCAGCTTCGGCTTTGAGCGCGGCTTCGGCTCAGGCGCAAACGCCCAATGACAATTCGAGTGTTCATATAGCCAATCTGGCGAGCCAGACGGCGTTCCGCTTCGCCTTCGCGCCACCGCGTGTGCCGGGTTCGCGAGGATTTAGTTTAAGCAATAGGCCTGCCGGTATCGCGCTCAGAAATTCGGAGCCGAGGAGCAGCCCGGCAAACTTCTTGCTGATGACCGCCGGTGCGAACCTGCAAGTGGTCGGCAGCGGCACCATTGGCAGGCTGACAAAGTGGACAGGGATAACCAGCAGCAACTCATTCATCGGCGACTCGACGATTTTTGAAAGCAAGACCGGGCTTGTAGGTGTCGGCACGGACTCCCCGACTGCAAAGCTAACGGTTGCCGGAATGATTGAATCAACAACCGGCGGATTCAAGTTTCCTGATGGCACGGTGCAGACAACGTCTGCGGCTGGAGCGCTGTTTACTGTATTCCATGATGCGACGCTCATAGGCAACGGAACAACCGCAGCGCCGCTCGGCGGCGCTGTACCGCTCGTTTTGAGTGGGTCAGTTAATGGAGCCGACGCCATTATCAGTGCTACGACCATCTCTAACGGCTTCGGAATAAAGGGCGCAAGCAGCGGCGGCTCCGGAGTATTTGGTGTGTCCAGTGACGGATTCGGCGTACAGGGAAGCTCGACGAATGGTCATGGCGTGGGCGGATTTAGCAGTCAAGGAATTGGGGTGCGCGGCAGTAGCGGCCAGGGTATTGGCGTCGCAGGCCTGACCGGCGGGGCCATGCTGCCCAGTGAAGCGGCAGGTGTGTCTGGCGCTGCGGTCAATGAGATTGGGGTGTTCGGTAGAAGCGACACCGGCAATGGTGTCCAGGGGTTGAGCAGTGGAGGCGTTGGCGTTTTTGCGCAGAGCCTTGATGGTGAAGGGCTGATTGGCAGTAGCGTCAACGGTATCGGTGTGCTCGCCACGTCGGTGAGCGCTAACAACGGGGCGGTGGAAGCCTCGGGATTTCTTGCCGGCCGCTTTAGCGGGAACGTTGTTGTAGCAGGCGCATTGTCGGCCACGACGAAAATGTTCAAGATCGACCACCCGCTCGACCCGGCAAACAAATACCTCCTTCACACGTCGGTCGAATCATCAGAGATGATGAACATCTACAATGGCAACACGACGCTCGATCAAAATGGTGAGGCGATCGTTCAACTGCCGGATTGGTTTCAAGCGCTGAACAGAGATTTCCGCTACCAACTGACCTGCATCGGAGGGTTCGCACCTATCTACATTGCAGAAAAGATCGCCGGCAATCGTTTCAAGATCGCCGGTGGACAGCCGGGTGTGGAAGTGTCGTGGCAGGTGACTGGCATTCGCCATGACCCTTACGCCAATAAGTACCGAATGAAAGTAGAGGAAGAAAAGCCTGAAGGCGAGCGCGGCTACTATTTACATCCGGAAGTCTTCAACCAGGCCGATGAGAAGAACATTGAATGGACGCGCCACCCGGAACTTATGCGCCAGATGAAGGAGCGGCGCGCGCAGTTGAAACAGCTCAAGGAAAACAGCAATCACTAAAAGGTAAGACCCGGCGGCCGGTTGTTTGTTCGGCGCGAAAGCCAATCAGTGACTTTCGCGCTTCTCGGCCGCCGGTTATTGAGAAGGAGATGCGTCATGAAAGGATCGAAGAATTATTTTTTCGCGATTTCCGGCCTCGCTGTTCTCCTGGGGTCATTCATCATGACCGTGCCGAGAACAAGCCAGCCGCAGGCCCGGGACCTGCAACCGGTGACGGTTGAAAATAGCCCAGACAGACCGGTGCCCGTCACCGTGGCGCAGCGGGTGCGCGTCTGCCCGGACGCCGATTGCCCGACGGTAACCCTCAACGCCAACGACCGCAACGCCTTCCACAAGCAGGTGCAATTCGAAATTTCGGGGCCTGAAGAGGAGATCAGCATTCCCGTGCCGGAAGGCAAGCGTCTGGTCATCGAATTTGTCGCCGCCAGCCAATATTTGGACCTGCCGAAGCAACCCGTTGGCCTCAGGCTCCGCACGCGGGTGAACGGCGAGGAGGCCGAATATAAGCTCCCGCAAACCAAGCAGGTCACTGCCGCCGGCGGGACGATCACCCTCTGGACGGCTGCCCAGCCGATGCGCGTCTATGCCGACACGCCGGACATTCACATCCGCGCCGGCAAGACCCCGACCTTTGGCTCTTCAACCGTGATCGTTTCCGTCTCCGGGTATCTGGTGGACCTGTGAGGCGCGGGCGATTCCGTACCCGATCACCGTTTTCGCGTGAAGCAGACCAAAGGGCAGGATGTTTATCCAGGAGGTAAGTGATGAACAGCGTTTTGAAAATCTTTGTGCTCGCCCTGATGATCGGGCTTAGTCTCTGCGGCTGTATGAGAAAAGCCGAGTCGGCAAAGCAGGAAGGCGCCGCAGGCACAGGGACGGTGTCAACCCCAGCCCCAGGGAATGGCCAGCCCGACGCGGCGACCAACCCGCCCGCGGCTTCCGGGTTCGACATCAACAGAGTGCCGGTCGTTAACCCGCAGCTCGGCCGCTTTCCTTACGTCAGTTTGATCGAGGGCTATCAGCCGAACCGCTCCGATGACAACAGGGACGCGGCTTTCGACCGCTACGAGTTCTTTGTTGGAACGAAACTCATCCCCGTCGAAGGACGCCTCCAGACCATTGCCGCCGAAGGGCGCGGCGCCTCGGCCTTTCAGGTCTTCAAAACCTACGAGTCGTTGATCACAAGCCTGGGCGGCGTGCGCGTCTTCGAGGGGGCGGCAGAAGCGATGAAAGACCTCGGCCTCAACTTCAGCGAGGCGCGCCACCGCCACCCGGTCTTTGGCGACGACCAGATGGGCATCTACCTGCTGCGCACACCCGATAAAGAGATTTGGCTCGAAGCCTATGTCTCAAAATTCAATCAGGAGACCTATTTCCTCACCGTCGTGGAAAAGCGCGCTTTGGAGGTCAAAGCTTCGGTGCTAGCGGCTGAGGAGATGAAAAAGGAGTTGGATGCTAAGGGGCATGTCGCGCTCTATATCAATTTCGACTTCGACAAAGCCGACATCAAACCGGAGTCGCAGCCAATCATTGATGAGGTGATGGAACTCCTTAAGGCGAATCCGAACCTCAATCTCGTCATCGAAGGTCACACCGACAATGTCGGGACGCCGGATTACAACCGGCGTTTGTCCGACGCCCGCGCCCGGTCTGTGGTTGCGGCCTTGACAACCCAGGGGATTGCCGCTCGGCGACTCTCAGCCATAGGCTACGGACAGGACAAACCCATTGCCGATAATCGCACCGATGCGGGGAGGGCGCAAAATCGCCGCGTCGAATTGGTGAAGGCGGGCTGAGGCTTAACCATATTCAAGCCACCAGAGGCGCAAAATCATCACCCTATTGAAAGGGATCAAATTCCTAAAGGAGAGGGCTGACGGCAATCAAACAATCGCCACCGGCAGATCAATAGATTTGCCGAGCAACATTCGGACAGGGGCTAGCCCGGCCCCTACTATTACCCTACAAGCTCAGCATCTTGACCAGGCGGTCAACACGTAACCCGGTGACCGGGCAGGTTCACCCCTTTACCTTTTCGTTATCTCCCGGGTCTTTATGCTGTCGGGCTTCGGCTTCGGCCAACCAGCCGCGTTTCAGAGCTTCAGCAGGCACGTTCGACAGATAGGGTTTGATGTCAAGTACAGGGGTGCCATCGAGCATATCAATTCCAGAAATGCGCAACCGGCGAGCTTCGCGCCCGAGTAATTTCACCACGGTCAGCCCAAGCGGATTGGGTCGTTGCGGTGAGCGCGTCGCAAATACGCCATGCTCGCGGTTATCCGTCGGCGGGGTGGCCAGCAATTCGAAACCTTCGACCTCGTGAAAGACCCAGATAAGATAGAGGTGTGAAAACCCTTCAATATCCAGCAATCCTTGCTCAAATTCAGGCAAAATTTCCAACTCGCCTTCGGCCTCGTGATGCGCGCCACAGCCTTTCGGAATCTGCGCTTTATCGGTAAAAGGGCTTTTGATATAGCCAATCGGTCGCATTGAAAACATCTTCCACCTCGCTATTCATTCGGGTTCGCTGATTAAAGCTTCGGCTTCGATTTCCACGAGCATATCGGGCGAAATCAAACGGCTGATTTCAATCATTGAGGTCGCCGGCCTGATCTGCGCGAAAAATTCGCCGTGGGCTTTGCCGACTTTTTCCCACTCATCAATATTCGTCACATAGATGCGTGTGCGAACTACATCCGCAAGGGTGGCGCCGGCTTTTTGCAAAGCCCGTTCGATATTTTTTATGGTCTGTACGGTTTGCGCGTAAGCGTCACCAGGGCCTACGACATTGCCTGCTTCATCGGTTGCCGTGGTGCCCGAAACGTGAATGCTTTTGCCAAGGCGAACGGCGCGCGAATAACCGACAATCGGTTCCCAGGGTGTTCCGCTTGAAATATTTTGTCTGCTCATAATGGGGATTTTAGCGACAAAGTCTGGGCTTTGAAAATCGCCCGCTTTTAAGGGCCGCAATTCCCTGCGCCTCCCTTAATAATTTTGCCGGTCTTGCCATCAAATGGTTCCGGCTTTTCGATAGGCTTCGATCTCTTCGCGGCTGAACCCCAGTTCGCCTAACACTTCGTCCGTATGCTCGCTCAGCGTCGGCGCCCGATGGCGCAAGCGGGCCGGGGTTTCGCTCATTCTCAGCGCCGGGTGGGAAACCGGAATCGGTTTTTTGCTGTTTGGATAGGCCAATTCTTGCAACAGCCCGCGCGCTTTGACCTGGGGGTCAGTCAGAACTTCATCAAGGTTATAAACCGGACCGCAAGGAATGCGCGCTTTCTCTAATTCGCTAATCGCTTCATCGCGGGTTTTCGTGGCGCACCACTCATTCATCACCTCGGTGATGAATTCGAAATTGTCGCCACGCGTAATGTCATCGGCGCAGCGCGGGTCATCTATCAAATCCTCTCGGCCAACGACGCGCGCCCAGCGGCGGAACATCGGATTGCCGATGGTTTGCGTCAGCACCCAACCATCCTTTGCCCGATAGATGTCGCTCGGCGCGCTGTAATAACTGGCGTTTCCCTGTTGCTTACGTTCAGTACCGGTCAACACTCTTTCGGCAAGCAAGGGCGTCATCATGGTCATTGCCGTGGCCAGCAGCGAAACATCAATCAGTTGTCCGCGCCCCGTCTTCTCTCTTTCATAGAGCGCCGCCATCGCTCCGAAGGCGCCGTGCAGCGCCGTGCCGAAATCGCAATAGGCCGCCATGGCGCGAAGCGGCGGGCTATCGGGAAAACCGGTTAGACTGACCGCGCCGCTCATAGCTTGCGCGACGGTGTCAAATCCCACTCGCGTTGCATAAGGTCCCTCGGGGCCGAAAGTTGAAGCCATCACCAGAATGATGTCGGGTTTGATCTCCCGCAGAGAATCGTAATCAAGCTTAATTTTCTTCATCACATCAATCGGCAGATTGACCATAACAATATCGGCGCTTTTGATTAACCGGCGAGTGATTTCCACGCTTGCCGGTTTTGAAAAATCGAGCGTCATCCCGCGTTTATTGCGGTTGAGATTTAAGAATAGTCCGCCTTCGCCGCTCTCCGTCACCGGTCCCAGGTAGCGGTCTTCGCCACCTTCGCGGCGTTCTACGCGAATGACATCGGCGCCGAAATCGGCAAGCAACATCGCGCAATAGGGCGCCGCAATGAAGCGCCCGAAATCAACCACCCGGATGCCTTCAAGAATACCTGCCATCAAATAAACCTCTTTGTGATTTTGGATTTTAGATTTTGGATTTTAGATTAAATCGCCACTTTACTTGAATGAAAAATCTAAAATTCAAAATTTAATTTTGCAGCATCCTAGCGGTTGCGAAATGATTATTCAACTTCGCAAGCTAGAGATTGAAGAGTGCCCTGGGCAAGCTGGCAATCATCGGCGCAGTTGTTACAATGAAGGTTCCGGGTGGCTCAAGATTGAAGACGCGTAACCTGAAACGCCGAAGGCGGCAACGAGTCGGCGGGTTGACGATTGATAAGCAAGCTTTGCAAGAATAATCAGAGCGCTATTATTGATGACCATAAAAGCAAAAATCAAATCACGACTTCGGCCGCTCTATTACCGATTACCCATGCAGATTTGTTATGGTCGTGAGTTTGCGCCGACCCTCGCCTTGTTGCAGGAGTCTCAATGGTGGAGCGCCGAGCGCCTTCGTGAATTTCAACTGAGTAAACTTCGCCGCTTGCTGCAACACGCCGCCAACCATGTTCCTTATTATCGCAAACTATTTCGCAACCTCGGCTTTGACCCTAAGGACCTGCGCGCGGTTGAAGATTTGCGCGTCTTACCGCTGCTCGATAAAGAGACGGTGCGCGAAAATATCCAGGCCTTGTTGGCCGAAAATATTAAGCCGAGTCAGCGGCTCTATTTTACCACCGGCGGAACGACCGGCATTCCGCTGGGCGTTTACAATATGCGCTATGCCGGAGGGCGCGAGAAAGCCTTTATGTTTACCCAGTGGTCGCGCATCGGCTTTCGCCCGTCTGAGCCGCGCGCCATCCTCAGAGGCACGCCCATCAAAAACCTTCGGCACTGGCGATATGAAGCATTTGAACGCTCCTTTATGTTTTCAAATTTTCATATGACGGCAGAAAACATCGCCGAATATGCCCGCGTAATGAAAGCCAAACGCCTCGCCTTTCTGCATTCTTACCCTTCGGCGGTTATTGATTTCGCGCGTCATCTGGAAAACCAGAGCATTGTGCCGCCCCGTTTCAAAGTGATTCTCGCTTCATCGGAAAATCTCTATCCGGGGCAGCGCCAGTTTATTGAATCGTTTTTCGATTGCCGACTATTTTCCTGGTACGGACACACCGAAAATACCATCCTGGCGGGCGAATGCGAAGCCAGCAACGAATATCATATCTTTCCTGAATATGGCGTTGCCGAAGTGATTCGCGAAGATGGGCGAGCGGCCGAAACGGAAGGCGAAAGCGGAGAACTGGTCGGAACCTCGCTCGATAATTTCGCCATGCCATTGATTCGTTATCGCACCGATGATTGGGCGATTATCGGTTCAAAAGCCTGCGCCTGCGGCAGAAATTATCGGTTACTGAAAGAGACCCGCGGGCGCTGGCAGCAAGAGATGTTAATTGGCAAGCTCGATAATTTGATTTCGGTCACCGCCCTCAACGTTCATACAGACGTCTTTGATCGCGCCCAACAGATTCAGTTTTATCAACGTGAAAAAGGCAAAGCCGAGTTGAGAATCAAACGCAAAGCCGATTATACGGAGCGCGACAGCGAGCGCATTCTTGCGGCGCTGGCAGAAAAGATTGGCGATACCATGGAAATCACCTTGAGTTTTCCCGATGAAATTTCGCCAACCTCAAGCGGCAAGTTTCGCTTTGTGGTGCAGGAGTTAAAAATCCCTCGCGTTGAATTTCAGGCAAAAGGCTATGAAGCCCTCTCTGACCGTTGAATAATTGATACGCCATGTCGAAAGCAAGCGCCGAGCTTAACAACACAGATGTCGTTATCGCGGCAGGGATAGGCCCGTATCCGGTTGAGCCGCCGTTTCATCCGCCGGAAATTTTCCCCGAATACCCTTACAAGGTCAGCCAAACCGATTCGACCAACACCGTTTACAAACTGGTGCGTGAATCCTTTCGCTTACTCGGACTGGACGGCGAGAATTTTGGCAAGACGACGTGGAATCCGCTAGGGGAGCTGATTTCAAGGGGGCAGCGGGTTTTAATTAAGCCCAATTTCGTTCTCCATTTCAATGCTGGCGGCGGGGCGCTCGAAGCGGTCATCACCCACCCCTCGGTCATTCGCGCCATTGCCGATTATGTGCTCATCGCGCTCGGTGGCAACGGTGAACTCCTGATTGGCGATGCGCCGCAGATGAATTGCGATTTAGAAAAACTTTACCGGCAAACCGGCATGGATAGGCTGGCCGATTTCCTGAGCGAGTCGTGCGCCAAACTCGGCATCAAGTTCTCGGCTCTTGATTTTCGCAATGAACAGGTCGTTTACAAGCGCGGCATTGTCTGGGAGCGCCTGAAAAAAACCGGAGTTGAATCGGTGCCGGTCGTGTTAGGCAAAGAGAGTTTGATGGAAGCCATAGATACTTCAAAACTCTACGGCGCCGATTATCATCGCCGCGCGACGGTTCGCGCGCACCTCGGTCACCGGCACGAATACCTTATTGCCAAACCGGTGCTGGAAAGCGATGTCATCATCTCTGTTCCCAAACTCAAAGTCCATCGCAAAGTCGGGACCACACTGAATATAAAAAACATGGTCGGCATCAACACCGATAAAAACCATCTGGCGCATTACCGCATCGGTTCCAGTAAAACCGGCGGCGATGAAATGGCAAACCCGGCCTGGGATGACCGCCTCGAACGTTTCCTGATGGATTGGTTTTTAGGGCATAACTGGCGCGTCGGGCGTTTCCCGTTTCTGGTGTGGCGCGCCGCGCGTAAAGTTTTGCGTAACGTGCAAACCCAGGGCGCGAAGCCCAAATTTACTTATGGCAACTGGCATGGCAATGACACCGCCTGGCGAATGGCGCTCGATTTAAATCGCATCCTGTTATTTGCGGATAAAACCGGCAAGCTGCAAGCTGAGCAACAACGAAAATATTTTTCCGTCATAGACGGCCTTGTTGGCGGTGAAGGAGAAGGCCCCCTGCATCCTGAGCCTTACGCTTCAGGAGTGATTCTAGCGGGCTTCAATCCGCTTGCAGTTGATTGGGTGGCAACCCGCCTCATGGGGTTTAACCCTGAGCTTATCGCGCTCTATAAAAACGGAGTCCGCCAGATGCAGGAGCTTATAGCGGGATTTGCAATTGAAAAAATTGGCGTGAAATCGAATAGAGAGGAATGGCTTTCTATTTTAGAAAGCGACGATTTGATTTTCACCTTCCGCGCCGCCGCCGGTTGGCAAGGGCAGATTGAGCATTACCATCAGGCAACTGCCGCGAAAGAACCCGCGAAGGCTTCGATTATATTGCAGTGATTGGCTACCGGCGGACTGAAAAATCACCAACGGATTCGAGATTTCAATAGGTGTTATCGCCGCGCAACATGACGGGAAGCGTCTTAAACATAATCTTCAAATCCAGCCATACCGACCAATTTTCGATATAAAAAACATCGAGTCGGACCATCTCTTCAAAGTGCAGGCGATTGCGTCCGCTGACTTGCCAAAGCCCGGTGATGCCCGGCTTCACGTGAAATCGGGTGCGATGCCAGTCTTTGTAATGCACCACTTCATAGGCAATCGGCGGGCGCGGCCCGACAACGCTCATCTGCCCCAGCAAAACATTGAACATCTGGGGCAATTCATCAATCGAATAACGGCGCATCCAATTGCCTATCTTTGTGAGTCGCGGGTCATCTTTGACTTTGCCGTAAATCGGTTCGCTGTCGGTTCCTTGATTGGCGTGTTCGCCGTTAATCATCTTCTCCATCAACTCGCGATGCACCTGGTCGTCAACGCCATCTATCATTGACCGAAATTTAAACATCAAAAAAACTTTGCCGTCCATCCCGACGCGCTCTTGTTTTAAGAGCACCGGTCCCGGCGATTCGCGTTTAATCAACCAGGCGAGCACGAGCCAAAACGGCGAGGTCAAAATGATGGCGGCGGCCGCAACAATCATATCGAGTCCGCGTTTGAGGGCGCGTTGCCAACCGCGCAACGGCTCTTCGTAAAGCTTAATCATGGGCAGCGACCCGATGGTCGCGATTTCGGTTTTGCCCGGCAGACAATCGTATAAATCGGGGATGACGCGATATTTGATGTGATAGTCGCGCCCGCAGTCCATTAAGACATGAAACATGCGCGCCGGACTGATGCTCGAATCGGTAATCAGGACCTCTTCAATACCGTGTCGTTTGACGAGTTCCGGCAGACTATCGAAGGAGCCGAGTTTGCGAATGCCACGTTTTTCAATATTGCTGGCGTTCTGGTTTTTACGCGCCGTGACGATGCCAACCAGTTTATATCCGAGTCGAGGTTTTTCGGACATTTCCGCAATGCACACATCCGCCATTTCGCCGCAACCGACGACAATCGTCGGAATCAAATTGTGTTCGTTATTGCGCGACACGATTTGTACCGTGCGGATGACAATGCGTGAGGCCCAGAAAATGCCGATGGATAAAACCCAATCGTAGATAAAGACCAGGCGCGAATAAGAATAATCCTGCTTTACAATTTCGCCATCACGAATTGAAAACCCTTGTCTGAAAAGAAAGGCAATGACCACTAAAATCATAAACGACATGGTCGAAGCTTTAATGATGCGGACCAGGTCACTTGAAAACGAAAATTCCCCGCGCAGTTTATGAAATCCGTAATGTTGCAGGGCAAAAACTTTCACGAATGGCACGAACAGTAAGATGTTGAAATAGGGTTTGAAATCAAGAGCAAAGCCGACCGGCAGGGATTGCCAGCGGGACCACAGGAAGATGGGCGCATCTTGACGAATCTCATAGGCCAGAATGAAGGCTAAGGCGGCCAGACAAACATCAACGACGATTAAAGAAATAACCAGAATTACATTCCATGCAAGTCGGTGCCCGATGGTTTTCGTTTTTATCGCTTCGACTGTAGCAGCTTGTTGAACCATTATCTTTTCAATAATCAATCAAAGTATTAGGGAGAGATACTTAGGTTCAAGTCTTAAGTGAGATAGGATAGAACACGGGTCGGCTCTCAGTACAACGATTAGCGGTCAAGGTTTCAGATTGCAGACTCGAAAACAATCTCTGATTATGCTTAACCGATCATCAGTAACCACATCAATTCACTTCAATGGGAATGCTAACATCAACTGTTTGTGGTCGCAAACATTGTTCATCATTACAGGCTTGAATGGTCAATTTGCCGTTGACGGTTTGCCCGGAAGCGGCCACCCCCGCGCGAACCATGAATTTTAATACTGCCTGTCCGTCAAAAACCGAAAGCGGTTTTTCGGAGAATGAAAATTTCTGCAGCTTGGCTTTCGGATAAATGACGCTACCGAGCGTCAGGCCACTGGCTTTCGGTAGTTTCAGCGCCGTGGCAATCAAATAACTTTCCGAAGGGCGATTTGAATTAATATGATAGCCGCCTTGAATCGTAAGCGTGACGGTGGCAGTCGCCGAAGCGCCTTTTTTTACGCTGACCTTAGCCGCCGAAACTTTCACAACGCTTGCGGAACTCTGCGCCCGGGCGGTGGCGCCGAATAAAATTATGGCAAATATAAAAAGCAATAGTTT
>JBIOWC010000661.1:0-5036 GCA_044868105.1 Blastocatellia bacterium | reverse complement strand
CGAGTGGGGATGTGTTGTTGCTTACTCCTTCACCCTTTGCGCCATGACAGGCGGAGCAAGAGCGCGCATAAATTTCGCGTCCGGCGCGTAAATCTTCCGGGCTAACTTGAATCGTCAACTCCTTAGTTGAAGTGGCCGTCGCCGACTCAGGATTAACGGCTGTCTGCGCTATGGCTGCATCAGGATTTGGCAGCGCCAGTGCCACAAGTTCCGCCGGGTGCTCATGGGTGGCTACGGCGATGACGATGTATTGTTTTCCCTGATATAGATAGGTCATTGGCGCGCCCGAAGCTTTTGAGGGTAGCTTGATTTCAGCGACCACTGCGCCGGTTCGTTTGTCATAGGCGCGAAACATCGGCCCGCCCGGGTCGCCACTGAGGTTTCCGGCTTCAGCCAGAAACAGCAGCGACTTGGTAACCAGCGGACTCGGTCGCACGCCGGGTTGCCCCATGTTGTCGAAATTGAGCTTGAGCCCTTTGAGCGCAGGGTGTTGGCGAATCTCATCAGGCGCGCCGCCGATTGCTCTCGACCAGATATGTAGGCCGCTATTCATATCCGTAGCCGTAATGAGGCTCCAAGGCGGGCGATTAATCGGCAAGCCGCGCGGCCCTTTGATGTATTCGGTGGGCGCGCGAATGAAGTTCCAATTGGTCAATGCCGGGTCGGCCTTGGTAAGTGATGCCACCATTGCCGAATTACGTGTGGGCACAAACATCAAACCCGTTTCAGGGTCGTATGCGCCACCGTTCCAATTGGCGCCGCCGCCATAACCAGGATAAATCCAGGTGCCTTGCGTACCGCCTTCAATGACCGGCGTCGTGGGAGTGTACATCGGACCTCGAACATATCGTTTGGCTATTTCTAAAGCTTCGGCTTTAAGTTCAGGTGTGAAATCAAGCAAATCTTCTTCGTGATAACCCAGGCGGCTAAAAGGAGCAGGTTTTGTGGTAAAGGGTTGGGTTGGGGAATGACGCTCTCCGGGTACGGGAATTTGCGGAACCGGACGTTCTTCAATCGTCCACAAGGGTTTTCCCGTCACGCGGTCAAAAATGAAAACCATATTTTGTTTGGTAAGCAAAGTGACGGCTTTAATTGTTCTGCCACCTATTGTGATGTCGTGCAAGATGGGCGCTGCCGGAGGGTCGTAATCCCAGACACCGTGATGGACGATTTGAAAATGCCAGATGCGTTTTCCTGTACGGGCGTTGAGACAGACGATACTTTCCCCAAAGAGATTGTCGCCAAGGCGATGCCCACCATAAAAATCATGGGTCGGCGTTTCGACCGGCAGGTAGATATATCCCAGTTGCGGGTCAGCGCTCATCATTGACCAGACCCCGGTGTTGCCTGTGTATTTCCAGGAACCCTGTTCCCAATTCTCATTGCCAAACTCGCCAGCTTGCGGAATGGTATGAAAAGTCCATAGCAATTTGCCGGTTTGCACATCATAACCGCGAATGTGACCGGGGGTTGCTTCCTTATTCGGTGGGGTGACTTCACCGACGATTTGCGCGATGACGACATTGCCGACCACCGTTGGCGGTGACGATGAACCAACAAAAGGAACATCCCGGTCTTTGACGAGTTGTTCTTTCAAATAGACAGCGCCTTGTTTGCCGAAAGCCGCGTCAGCCTTGCCGGTCTTTGCGTCAATCGAGAGTAAGCGACCATCCAGGGTGTTATGAAATAGCCGTTTCTTAACTCCATCTGTCCAGAAAGCGAGGCTGCGACTGCTAAGCGATAGGCTGCGACCGCCCAGGTCGGCAGGGCTTGGCGTGTATAGCCAAAGCGTTTTGCCGCTGCCCGGGTCAATAGCCGCTACCTGATGAACGCCTGTTGGTGTGTAAAGAACCCCATCAATCATAAGCGGAGTGGCTTTGAGGTTCATGTCAGGACGTGAACCGTGCGGCAGCGATTTCCAACGCCAGGCGATTTCAAGCGAGCCGACATTATCTTGATTAATTTGATCAAGCGGTGAATAGCGCGTAAAGCCAGCATCGCCTCCCCACGTCGTCCATTGCCCGGGTAAAGTGTGTTGCGCCCTCTCGCTCTTGGGTTTTGGCGAAACTTCCGTATAGTCCGGTTCGAGTTGAACCCCGAAACTGTTGATAGCCAGGCCGGTCATGGTATAGCCACCAACCGTGAAGACCATCTCGACCAGTTGTTTGGTGTTGTAATGCTTGGCCAGCATCGCCCACGTGTCATTGGTGATGAAGGCTTCGCGGCGCAATTCATCGGCGGCGCGTAAAACCGCTCGCTGTTCGGCGTTCCAGCCTATGGCTTCTGCGCCATCAGCCACACGGGCAATCTCTGTATGGGTGAATCCGGCGGCTTTTGCGTATTGGACATGATGCGCCCATTCGTATTGCGTGCCGACGAGAAACGCGGTTCGCATAATCAAGAGTTCGCGCGTCTTGGGCGGCAAACTCGTTTCACTTCGTAAATAGGTGCCAAACGAGGCGCGCGGCGTGTAAAGACGCGGATGTTGCAACATCGTAGCGTAGAGATTGAGCGCCGTACCATCGGAACGAAGTTGTGGCTTAATCATCTCAAGTTGTTCGGCCGACCACTGCTCGCGACGCAGCGCTGCGATGCGCGGAGTCGAAAGCCGCTTGCCGGTTGCTCGCATTGCCAACGACGGTAAAGGCAGATCACGCGGCAGCCGATGCTTGAGTCCTTCATCCAATTGTACGCCCAGACTGTTTAAGGCCATCGAAACCAGTTGATATTGCGCCGCCGTAAATAGCGCTTCCATAATCTGCTGGTCGCTGTACTGCGTTCTCAAAGCTTGCCAGGTTGCATCGCTGAGCATCGCGTCGTAGCGCAACTCGTCCACGGCGCGAAGCAAGGCGCGCTCAAAAGCTGTCCACCCAGCAGCCTGTGGGCCTGCAGCAATGCGGCGAACCTCCTCGTCCGTCATACCGGCCGTCGTTGTTGCGATGCGCGCGTGTTGTGACCATTCATACTCTGATTGGCACAGCCAACCCATGCGCAACATCAGCATTTCGCGATGGCGCGGTGGCAAACTCGAACCGCTCAATAAAAAACCGCCAAGTCCGGACCACCTGGCATAAAGTTCCGGGTGATGCGCCAGCGTTTTATAGATATTATAATCCGGTCGTGAAGCGAGCATTTGCCGCTGCGCTTCGGTGCGCCCCTCAACAGGCAACGGAGCGACGCGCGGGGTCGTCAATCTGGGCGAGAAAGTTTCAGGGTAGGCGCGCAAGGACGAGAGGTGAGCGTCCAGCATTATCACGATAGCCATTACGGCGATAACCAACCAGAACCTGTTTTTGCGACTGCTCCAACGATTCATGGAAACCGGTTTCATGGAATCCTCCTAAACGGTTAATCCCGGTGATTTTCGTTGCGGCTCAGAGAAATTCGTTGAGTTTATTATTTCGCGGCACTGGCAAAATTCAATTCAAGTTGCGCAAGCTGGGTAGGCACACTTTCAAAGACCGGTTCGATTTTGAAAATGTTGGTAAACCATTTGGCTTTACGCTCAGCCGACCAGATTTCCAAATCACAATCATCACAATCAACCTTGAACATTACTTTATGTTTTTCCAATGAACATTGAACGTTGGTGACTTTCTGACTGTGCGAACGGTCTAAGCCATCGGCAATTTGCAAGATAGCCGCTAACTTTAACACCACCGCTCGTTGATTGCGTTTCAATGAAAAGTAGTCTTCGTGTTCGCGCTTTTCGCGTTTGTGCTTGGGTTTCCTGGGCATGATGCCGCGATGGTATTTGACGACCGTGGCAATCATGGCAATTTCATTAGCGGTAAAACCGGGCATTTCGGAATTCTTAATCAGATACAGACCATGACGATGGTGGTCGCTTTGCGCGACTCGATAACCAATGTCGTGAAGAATCGCAGCATAGTGCAATAAATTGCGCTCGGTTTCGCCTAACCCGTGAAGCGACCGGGTGTCGTCAAATATTCGCATTGCCAGTTTGGCGACCAGGTGCGAATGTGGCGCATCATATTCGAAATGCCGGGCGACGGAAAGCACCGATTTCATTCGCACATCAGGCGCAATTGTCGGTTGTCCGATATCAAACAGTTGCTGGTCAAGCTGACCCTCAGACGCCGAGATGTTTTTGTGCAAATAATTCAAAACCACCCCTTCGCGCAGAGCCCAATCGCATTTGGTTATTTCCTTCGCACCAAGCTGTGTCAGGATAGATTCGAGAAGCAGGCCCCCGGCAATAATAATGTCGGCGCGTTTCTCTTCGATACCCGGAACCTGGCGACGTTCGTGAATATCCATTTTGGCGAGCTTGCGATTGAACCTGATCACTTGTTCAAGCGTGATGAGTTGACTAAAGGCGTCAAAATCCAACTCGTCACCCGCTTCAACGGATTCTGATTCAACGATGGCCTCCGTCATATTTAAAACGGTTCCTGAAGTTCCGATGACGAAATCAAAGCCAATCTCTTTTACTTCCTGAATCACTCGCCCTAAATCGGCGCGCACGCTGACCACAAGTTTTTCAATCTCGGATTTTGAAGGGGGGTCTTTTTTAATGAACTTTTCCGTCAAGGAGACTGCGCCGAGGCGAACCGAACGCAAAAGCTCCGGCTCTTTTCCTGAAGTAATGATAAATTCCGTAGAGCCGCCGCCGATGTCAATGATTAAGGCCCGACGATGTTTGAAATCCGTGACTTCGGAAACTGAAAGGGCAATCAAACGCGCTTCTTCAACGCCCGGCAACAACTGCACATCAAGCCCAACCTCTTTGCGAACGCGGTCAATAAATTTATCGGGGTTTAGTGATTCGCGCACCGCTGCGGTTGCCGTCGTGATAATCAAATCACTGCGATTGGCCTCGGCCATCTGCTTGAAGCGGCGTAGGGTCAACAGGGTTCGCTCAACGGCATCCTTGGCCAGCCGATGGTCTCTCAGCCCTGCGCCAAGTCGCGTTACCTCTTTTTCGCGGTCAACAATTTCAAGGTGTTGTCCCCGTTCGGCGCGCACAATCACCATGTGCGTTGAATTTGAACCAATGTCAATTGAAGCAATTT
>JBIOWC010000660.1:0-6114 GCA_044868105.1 Blastocatellia bacterium | reverse complement strand
ACCTATTTTATTATTCTGATAGGGGTGTCGATAAGTTCGTACTCGGGATTGCAATCATTATTAACCTTAACGCCGATTGCTGAGATAAAGGATGCCAAGGCCTAAATTTCAATCAATTTAAATAAAGTGTTACTCAAGAGCATGTAATGTTTATCAATAATTTGAATAAAATCCTGTCACAAATAAAGCCTGGTGACACTGTGCTTGATATTGGGGGATGGGCACAACCTTTTCGGCGAGCAAACTATGTCATGGATGCAATGCCTTATGAAACCAGAGGTTTCTATTCCAACATCGGGTTGCCTGATCATTTGGGGGATTGTGAAGAGCACTTCACGAAATCGACATGGATTCAACGCGACATCTGTTCAAGAGAGCCCTACCCATTTGGAGATAAATCTGTAGATTATGTTATATGTTCGCACGTATTAGAAGATATTCGAGACCCTCTATGGGTTTGCTCGGAAATAATTCGTATTGGAAAACGAGGCTATAGAAGTTCCTTCCCGGCTTGCAGAATTCATATTTTATCCGAACTCGAAAACTGTTTGAATGTCACATCATCGATGGTTAGTTAATATTGAACCGAACAAAATTACCTTTGAAATGAAATACCACTTAATTCATAAAAAAGGACTTCACCTGCCATCCCATACAATCGGGTTGCTTAAGCCTGAACAATACGTCCAATGGATATTCTGGGAAGATGTTTTTGAGTATCAGGAAGAAAAAATTCCCCTCGGGGATAAGGAAATGGAAGAAAGGTTGCGCGGATTTGTAAATGCTAACACGGTGAATGCGCCTTTGAGTAATATATTTCTATGGTACACGTTTCATACGTTCAAAAAAGTTATTCCTAATAGTCTGTTAAAAAAATTAATTTGGATTGGTGCACAATACCGCCACCGCCTCATTCGCACTTAAGCATCAAACATAGCATTCTTGTGCGCCTCGGTACTTTTAATGGAATTTATTATGTTCAGTTTCTGTTTGTTATTGGATTATGTCAGTTAAATCCATCAGATGAAAATTCTACATATTTCCCCTACGTTTTTTAGTGATGATTCATATATTGGAGGAGGTGAACGCTACGTACTTGAACTGGCGCGGTCCATGGCTCAAACCGAGGAGGTCGTCTTTTTAAGTTTCGCTAATAAGCCTGCTTCAATAAAAGAGGGAGCGTTGCGGATTGAACATCTCAAGAAAAAACGCTTGCTCATTAACCATCCGATTTACTCGAATCCATTATCCGGCGCTTTCATTCGTTGGGGCCGGTGGGCGGATGTGATTCATTGCCATCAGGTCCATACGCACGGCACTGACCTGGCAATTATCTTAAGCCGGATGTTTGGCAAAAAAGTTTTTGTAACCGATTTAGGCGGCGGCCACAAATATGCCTTGTCTTCCTATTTGCCTTTGCTCAAAAACACCAATGGTTTTTTGTTGATTTCCGATTATTCAAAAAAACTCTGGCAAGATGCCCCTTTGAAATCGCGCTCAAAGAATTTGGATGTGATCTATGGCGGCGTGGACATTGCGAAATTCACCCCTGACCCGGCCAGTCAACGCAGCAAAACAGCGTTGTTCGTCGGCAGATTGATGCCACACAAAGGAATTGATTACCTGGTTGACGCTATAGATAACCCGCTATCGCTTGATCTTGTCGGACGCCCCTACCACGATGAATATTTCAAAGTTTTGCAGGTGAAGGGAGAAGGTAAGCAAATTCGCTTTCATACGGGAATTGGTGATGCCGAGTTGGTACAGAAATATCGTGAAGCTTTAGTTACCGTGTTACCTTCTGTCTATACGAATTACTACGGGCAATATACGGCTGTCCCAGAACTCCTGGGTTTGGTCGCCCTTGAATCTCTGGCTTGCGCAACCCCGGTGATTTTGACTGATGTGGCATCGCTCCCGGAAATCGTTGAAGACGGCGTAACGGGTTTTCTGGTTCCCCCAAATAACCCGGAGGCGATCCGAGAGAAATTGCAATTTCTTTACGCCAATCCTGCTGTTGCTGATGAAATGGGTAGGAACGGAAGAGAAAAAGTTTTACAGAAATTTACCTGGGAACTGACAGCACAACGTTGTCTGGAAGCCTACAAGCAGTAGTTAAAGAAAGGTCATTTGATGATACTTGGTATTTACCATCCGGCTCAGGGAGTCGGACATGACACAGGTGTTGCCCTTATAAATGAAGACGGTAAAATTCTAGCCGCGCATTCCGAAGAGCGATTTTCTCGCATCAAGATGGACGGCGGCTTTCCGTTTCGCGCTATCGAAGCGCTACAAAAAATTGTTCCGTTTAATCCTGCTGATTTATCCTGTGTTGCGGTTCCTTTCATGTCATCAGGCAATAAAACCCGCGAAGGCGCAAACCTGCTTTTTTCGGCGCTCCGTGACCCGTCGCTCGGCCTTCAGCAAGTCAAAAATCGGGTGAGCGAAGACACCTTTCAAAAAGGCATGGCGGCAATCGGAGCATATAAATATGTCGAACGATTTATGCAACGGGTCAAAGCCGTGCGCGAACAAGACCGGCGACCTGAGCTTACCGATTGGCGCGATTTTTTGCGCTATTGGGGTTTCGACAACGTGCCGCTTGTGCAGATGGATCATCACATCGCTCACGCATCAGGAGCTTACTTTACCAGCGGATTTGATGAAGCATTGCTCCTTACTTGCGACGGCGTAGGCGCGTTGAAGAGTTCAATCGTTGCCCTCGGCCGAGGGAGTAATATCAATATTATCGCCAGAACATTTTATCCGCATTCACCTGGTGAGTTTTGGGAGGTCATCACTACGGTTTGCGGATTTCATCATTTCAAACATGGTGGCAAAATTACCGGGCTTGCGGCCTATGGAGATCCCGATTCACCTTGTTACGAAATCATGAAGTCGGCTTTAAGCGTTGATGGATTGACAATTCGCACCAACCTCAATCCCGTGCTGATGGCGCAACAGTTAAGCAAATATTCACGAGAAGACATTGCCGCCACTGCGCAAAGAAGGTTGGAAGAGGTGGTTTCGCAGTTGGCTCAGCAAGCGGTAAAGAAAACCGGCATTGGCAAGCTCGCTCTTGCCGGCGGCGTATTTGCCAACGTCAAGCTCAATCAGCGGATAGCTGAACTCGAAGGCGTTGAAGAGATATACGTTTATCCGGCGATGGGCGATGAAGGGCTGGGACTTGGCGCAGCCCTTTATGCCGCCGGGAAACAAAATGGATTGAAACCATTTCGCGTAAACGACATCTATTTTGGACCGGAATACAGCGACCGCGAAATCGAAAGCGTTCTTCGTAATGAACAGGTTTCTTTCATCAAAAAAACGGATGCGGAGCTGGCTGACAATGTTGCCGATTTGCTTGCCGAAGGAAAAGTGATTGCCATTTACCGAGGGCGCATGGAATTTGGTCCGCGTGCGTTAGGTCATCGCACGATCATGTATCACACCAAAGACCCGAAGGTGAACGATTGGCTCAACAAACGATTGCAACGTACGGAGTTCATGCCGTTTGCGCCGGTGACTCTGGAAGAGTATGCCGATGATTGTTATATCGGATTAGACTCGCGTCGTTATGCAGCGAGATTTATGACGGTAACGTGTAATTGCACGGATTGGATGAAAGAAATTGCGCCCGCTGTAGTGCATCTGGATGGTACCGCACGACCACAACTGATTAATCAAGAGTCCGAGCCTTTCTATTATGAGATTCTGAAACGCTATCATCAGAAAACCGGCATTCCGTCACTCGTTAATACCAGTTTCAATATGCATGAAGAACCGATTGTCTGCACGCCTGAAGATGCCATTCGTGCATTTAACCTCGGTCACTTAGATGGGCTTGTGATGGGGAAATATTTGGTATCAAACAACAATTCCCAATTGTTGCTTATTAGCTGATCTGGGCACTTTTTACATTTTTCCAAATGGACAATATGATGTATAAAATTTGCAGAGAAATACTTAGAAACTATAAGGAAAATGCTCGCTGTGTGTACCCAGAACCGTCAATTGAAATTTATAATGAATCTAGTTATTCCCACCTTAATACAGAAACATTGCACGATAAGATAGGATATTTGCTAAAGCTCTGCCCGCTGAAACCAAACTACCATGCTATAGATATTGGAAGCGGAGCTGGAGATCTAGTTTTTGCGCTTGCGGAAAAAGGGTTAGAACAGGTTTGGGGAATTGACGCATCTCAAGACGCAATTGATATAGCTCAAAATAAAATTGATAGGCACCCACGAAATGGTCAGGTTCATTTCCAACAAATGAGTGCAACAAATCTCGAATTTAGCGATGAACATTTTGATATTGCTTACATGGCAGATATAGTCGAGCATTTGGATGGACAGAATCTTCGGAAAGCATTTTCTGAAGCATACAGAGTTCTTAAAATCGGTAGCTATCTGGTAGTTCATACAGCACCTACTGTCAATTACAAACGATATGGACAATACTTTGCAAAATATTATTTTGAACAAAGAGGTATTACTTGGTTTACACCAACAGTTAAAGAAGAATCATCACTTGGCCACGTTAATATTCAATCTAAATCTTCTTTAAAAAATTATATTTCTGAATTCTTCACCCCAGATCGGGTTCAAGTGTTTCATGCTCCTTTGAATCTTGAAGGCTCACTTAAAAAAATGATTTCTTTAATCGGTTTATGGCCGATTATGAGCCCTCACCTTTGGGCTATTGCACGTAAGTAATTAATTTGCTGTGGCTAACTCAAAACTGGAGACCTCTTAAATTGATTTTGAATAATAGTATATGCCGATGGCATAAAATTATATATGCAAATCTAAGGTCGGCCTCGAATTTTTAAGGAGAATAGTGTGTCTGAGCGATTATGTTACCTCATCACAGGTGGTGCTGGATTTATTGGCCATCATTTAACGAACTTTCTTTTACAACAGGGGAAGACTGTCACTGTGATTGACGACCTTTCAACTGGAAGCTTCGACAATATCAAACCGTTTTTGCATCACCCCGATTTTCGCTTTGCAATAGATTCAATAACCAACGAAATTGTTCTTGACCGTCTGGCAAGCGAAGCTGACATTATCATCCACCTGGCAGCAGCAGTTGGGGTGAAGCTTATTGTCGAGCACCCGGTTCACACTATTGAAACCAATGTGATGGGGACTGAGGCGGTACTCCGAGCCGCGTTGCGATATCGCGCCAAAGTTTTAATCGCCAGCACCTCGGAAGTCTATGGCAAAGGTAGCCGCATTCCATTTGCCGAAGAGGATGATGTCGTTCTCGGGTCGTCTGGAAAAACCCGCTGGGCCTATGCCGCAAGCAAACTCGTTGATGAATTTTTAGGTTTGGCGTATCAACGAGAATATGATTTGCCGATTGTAATTTTTCGACTCTTCAATACTGTCGGGCCCGGGCAAACCGGATTATACGGCATGGTTGTTCCAAGATTTGTCCAACAAGCATTAACTAGTGAACCGCTGACCGTATTTGGTGATGGGGCGCAACAGCGGTGTTTCTGTGATGTCCGCGATGTTATCAAAGCAATTGCCGCCCTGGCTGAACATCCACTATGCAACGGTAAAGTTTTCAATATTGGCGGCACTTATGAGGTGACGATTAAGGAATTGGCAGAAAAAGTAATTGCATTAACGGACAGTTCTTCCTCAATAAAATATATTCCTTATTCAGAAGCTTATGCTCCTGGATTTGAAGATATGCAAAGGCGAATTCCTGATATTTCACAAATCAATTCTCTTTTAGGTTGGCAACCAACCATCGGTTTAGACGAAACAATCCTTGCTGTACGCGACCATTTCAATCAATCAACATCTCAACCGTCCGAATGACATGAGGGGGCAGAAATGAAAAGAATTGGACTCTTGGCAAAATCAGAAGCAAAGGTGAAGAGTGAAATGACTCTTTCTGAAGAAAAACCCATCAACAAAGTCAGTATTATTATCCCAGTCTACAATGAACAATCTACCGTCACGGAAGTCGTTGACCGGGTTTGCGCCGTTGACCTCAACGGTCTCGAAAAGGAAATAATTATTGTAGACGATGGGTCACATGATGATAGTCCTTTAGTCATCGCAAATATTCAACGACAACGACCAGATGTCG
>JBIOWC010000659.1:0-2225 GCA_044868105.1 Blastocatellia bacterium | reverse complement strand
CACGAGCGGAGCGGCGCATTCATTATTCCCAATCCCTGGGATATTGGCACGGCACGTATACTGGCGGTTCTCGGTTTTGAAGCGCTCGCTACGACCAGCGCCGGATTCGCTTTTTCGGTCGGGCAGCGGGATAACACCATCGGCCGCGACCAGATGATGAAGCATGTTGCCGAAATTGCTTGTGCTACTGACTTGCCGGTGAGCGCCGACCTTGAAAACGGTTTTGGCGATAGTCCTGAAACGGTTGCGGAAACCATCCGCCTGGCAGCCAGTACAGGGCTGGTCGGCGGCTCTATAGAAGATTCCACGAAACAATCTGAACAACCCATCTATGCGATGGAGCTGGCGGTCGAGCGCATCCAGGCGGCGGCTGAGGCAGCGCACGCATTGCCATTTACCTTCACCTTAACCGGGCGCGCAGAAAATTATCTGGTCGGCCGCCCCAATCTTGATGACACCATCAAGCGATTACAGGCGTATCAGGAAGCCGGAGCCGATGTGCTCTATGCGCCGGGTCTGACCAGCCGAGCCGATATGGTTTCGGTTGTCAGTTCCGTTGATCGCCCTTTGAATGTGGTGATGGGATTGCAAGGCGTTCAATTGAGCCTTGCAGATTTATCAGAAATTGGCGTCAAGCGCATTAGCGTAGGCAGCGCCCTTTCACGCGCCGCGCTTGGCGCATTTTTGCGTGCCGCGCGTGAGATGCAGACCACTGGGACATTCAACTTCGCTCAAGAGGCTGTGGGTTATGCGGAAATCAGTGCCCTGTTCAAGGCCTAAGACGCGCCGCTAAAAATCCCCCTTTGTCTCAGGTTTTCAACCTGGATGAATTGCTTACGGAAAGGAAAACAATGAAAAGAATTTTTTGGCTGAGTGTTTCTATTTTTTATCTCTTTAGCGTTGGTGCGATGGCGCAGGTGACGGCAATCAAAGCCGGCAAACTGGTCATCCCTGAAACCGGAGCGCTTTTGAATAATCAAATCATTCTCGTCGAAGGCACTAGAATTAAGGCCGTAGGAGCCGACGTGCAAATCCCTGCGGGAGCCACGGTCATTGACCTTTCGCGTCAGACGGTACTTCCGGGACTCTTCGATTGTCATACGCATATGGCGTTTCTTATCAACCAGAAAGGGCGCGAAGAAGGCTCGCTCTTCTTTTACGATTTAACGCATACCTCAGCCGAACGTGCCATCCATGCCGTAGTCAATGCGCGCGACATGCTCGATGCAGGATTTACGACCATCCGCGACATTGGCAACGATGGCAACTACATTGCAACGGATTTGCGACGGGCCATTGACCAGGGATTGATACCGGGCCCGACTATCGTTAATTCAGGGCGCATCATTGCTCCTTTTGGCGGGCAATATCAATTGCAACCTGAACGCCGGGGCCTCGGCGAGCCGGAATATTTTTTCGCCGACACCAGAGATGAAATGCGTAAAGCGATTCGCGAGAACATACACTTCGGCGCGCGGGTCATAAAAATCGTCGTTGATGATCAACGCTATATCTATTCGGTTGACGACATCAAATATATGATAGAAGAAGCCGCGCGCGCCGGCGTCAAACTCGCCGCGCATTGTGTAACCGAACAAGGCGCGCGCAATGCAGCCGAAGCCGGGGTTGCTTCTATCGAACATGGGTTTGAAATGTCGAACGAAGCGCTCGAACTGGCAAAGAAGAATAATGTTGTGCTCGTCAGCACGGATTTCAATGAAAAAGCCTGGCTCGCTTACGATTTACCCTTAGAGATAGCAAAACGGTTTCACGCAAGAAGTGTTGACCGACTGCAAAGAGCTTATAAAATCGGCGTGACCTTGGCCTTCGGCAGCGACCTCATCTTTTATGCTCCCGACGAAACTCGGGGCACCTGGACAATGTCGCTCATAGATGTTTTCGTCGAAGCCGGAATACCGCCCAAGGATATTTTGCGTGCTTTAATTCCCAATGCCGCGCGCTTGCTGGGGGTAGAAAAAGTGCGAGGCGCAATTAGCCCCGGTCAATTTGCCGATATTATCGCCGTGCCGGAAAATCCGCTCGATAACATCGTCACCCTCAAACGCGTCAACTTTGTAATGAAGAACGGCAAGGTTTTTAAACCGGCAAAGTGAGTTTGCCAAGAAGCCGGCAACCTTTTAGGCTTTGAAGCGTAAGAGATACGAGCGTCAATAAAATTCACCCTAAGGAGCAACGATATGAATCACCGAAAAATTACCATCACC
>JBIOWC010000658.1:0-2130 GCA_044868105.1 Blastocatellia bacterium | reverse complement strand
AGCGCAGCAAGTTTTTGGCTGAACGCGAAGTTGAAAAATTTATTGCGCGAGGACTGCCTACAGTGATTGTGAACCCCAGCACACCGGTTGGCGACCTCGACATCAAACCAACGCCGACGGGAAAAATCATCGTGGATTTTCTACGCGGTAAGATGTTCGGTTTCGTTGATACGGGAATGAATTTGGTTGATGTACGCGATGTGGCCCAGGGGCACCTCCTCGCAGCGGCGCGCGGCAAGGTGGGCGAAAAATATATCCTCGGAAACCGCAATCTGACGCTCAAGGAAATTTTTGATTTGCTTGCCGAGATTACCGATCGGACTTCGCCAAAAATGCGCGTGCCAAACTGGGTAGCTGAAACATATGCGCGGGTGGAAAATTTCTGGTCTATCCAGGTTGCCGGGCGCGACCCCTTTGCGCCGCTTGAAAGCGTCAAGATGTCGCGTCATAAGATGTGGTTCGATGCCACAAAAGCGGTGCGCGAACTGGGCTTGCCGCAAAGTTCTATCACAGAAGCTTTGCGCCGCGCCGTCTGTTGGTTCAAAGCGAATGGGTATGTGGTGAAATGACTAAGGCCATCACAGGAACAGGTGAACGACAAAAAATTCTCGTAGTTGCCGCGCTCGCAAGAGAGCTTGCGCCACTGAGAAAAAGAGACCTTGTTGAGGTGACCTTGCTGACCCTGGGCGTGGGGCGCAAAAATGCCGAACGCCGTCTGCGCACCTGGTTTACTGGACAGCACGCTGAGGCGGTGATTTGTATCGGCTTTGCCGGAGCGCTTTCACCTGCGCTTGCCATTGCTGATTTAGTTGTTGATAAAACCGGCTGGGGGGCGAATGATTTGCCAAATGAAGGGTTGCTGGCGTCGCTCCATTTTGGCAACGTCATCACCACAGATGAAATTGTCGGCGCGCGCGGTAAATGCGAATTAGCCGCAAGTCTCAAGTCGCCTGAAATTGCCTGTGTGGAGATGGAATCGGCGGCGGTGGCGCAAGTTTGTCGTGAGCGACAGGTTCCTTATCTGCTGGTTCGCGCCATCAGCGATTTATATGATGAAGATTTCCCGATCAATTTTAATCAATGCCGTGACGCAAATGGTGAAGTGAGTAATGCCAAAGTAATGAAAGCCGTGTTGCGTCGCCCTCAGGCAATCAAACCGCTGATGGAACTGGGTCGCCGCACCGAGTTGTGCGCCGAACGATTGGCGGAGTTTGTTGAACAACTGTTACCGGTGATTCGCGAGCCGCTTGCCATAGAGAAATGAGAGGTCGGCAGGCATCAAAGGGGGCTATTAATAGTCGGGCTAGCGAACCAAGGCTTGACCGGGCGTGGGATAAACAGCTGGCGGCCCATCCGCCTGGCCTTCCCTTAGCGACTGTGCGAAAACCCGTGAATGAGTTACTCGCCCAGTCGCCAAAAGCTGCCCGGCAGGTAAAGTGTTTTGCAAGGGCAGACGGCGCTTGAACCACCGCACTTTCAATCGCACACGGCAGCCCGTTTATCAACCGGTCAACTGCGACAGTCGGGATTTTGTTGTAGTATAATTGGGCTTCAAATTCAGGCGATTACCTATAATTATTATCTGGAGGAGCGTAAATAATGGAGGCAATAAAGGCCGATGAAAAAGCAACCGTAGATTGCTATACCAATCAGGGAACCGTCAAAGTTTCGGCAAAGACCATCACTGTCGAAACCCGCGAGCGCACCGATTTGGTCAACCTCAGCGATGAGATACGCGCGTTTGTTGAAGCGTCAGGCATTACCGATGGCTATGTGCAGGTCACCTCTTTGCACACCACGGCCGGGC
The DNA here is from genome assembly GCA_044868105.1 of Blastocatellia bacterium. Lineage (GTDB taxonomy): Bacteria > Acidobacteriota > Blastocatellia > UBA7656 > UBA7656 > JBFMDH01. The sequence continues at coordinate 323 of JBIOWC010000658.1, read as the reverse complement.
TTTATGTTAATGAATTTCAGGAAGCCTTGCTGGCTGATGTCAAACAGGTGATGGAAAGCCTGGTGCCGCGCCAGAGCTATTACAGACACAATGACCCGGAGTTTTCAGATTGTGACCGTTATAATGCCGATTCGCATTTGCGCAACGTGGTCTTGGGGCGCAGCCTTTCGATACCGATTTCACAAGGCAAAATTGTTTTAGGCCAGTGGCAAAGCGTTATCCTGGCTGAATTCGACGGCGCCAATCGGCGGCAGGTCTTTATGCAGACTTTCGGAATTTAATGGCGCGTAAGGTAAAAATAAAACGGGGCGAGTACTAGTACT
>JBIOWC010000657.1:0-2336 GCA_044868105.1 Blastocatellia bacterium | reverse complement strand
TTATGGAAGGCATTAGAGCGGACGAAATCAGTAAAATTATACGCCAGCAAATCGAAGGCTTTGACACCAGCGTTGAAGTCAGCGAAGTCGGCACGGTGATTAAAGTTGGTGACGGGATTGCGGAAATCTTTGGACTTGAACAGGTGATGGCCGGCGAACTTCTTGATTTGCCGCACAGCGTCGCAGGTATCGCGCTGAACCTTGAAGAGGACAAAGTCGGCGCCGTGTTATTCGGCGACTACGAGAAGATTAAAGAAGGCGACACCGTGCGCCGCACCAAGCGCATTATGTCTGTGCCGGTCGGTCAAGAGATGGTCGGTCGTGTTGTTGACCCGCTTGGTCGTCCGCTGGATGGCAAAGGTCCGATCAGCACCAAAGATTTCAATCCGATTGAGCGTATCGCGCCGGGAGTGATGGAACGGCAACCGGTACGCGAACCGATGCAGACAGGACTCAAAGCGATTGACTCGATGGTTCCTATCGGGCGCGGTCAGCGCGAATTAATCATTGGCGACCGGCAAACCGGAAAAACCGCGGTTGCCGTTGATACGATTATCAATTCCAAGGGTAACAATCTAATCTGTATCTATGTTGCTATCGGACAGAAAGAATCAACGGTCGCGCAGGTGCAGCGCACCCTTGAAGAAGCCGGCGCCATGGAATACACCATCATTGTTGATGCCGCGGCTTCAAGCCCTGCAGCGATGCAATATCTTGCGCCTTATGCAGGATGCGCAATGGGCGAATACTTCCGCGACCGTGGCGGACATGTCCTCTGTATTTATGATGACTTATCAAAGCAAGCCTGGGCCTATCGCTCAATTTCTCTGCTGCTAAGAAGACCGCCGGGACGTGAAGCTTACCCCGGCGACGTTTTCTACTTGCACTCCAGGCTTCTCGAACGCGCGGCGAAACTGTCGGATTCGCTGGGCGGCGGCAGCCTTACGGCCTTGCCAATTATTGAAACTCAGGCGGGTGACATTTCAGCTTACATTCCAACGAATGTGATTTCCATCACCGATGGTCAGATATTTCTCGAATCCGACCTCTTCCATTCGGGCATACGCCCGGCGATTAACGTCGGTCTGTCGGTTAGCCGCGTTGGCGGTTCGGCACAAATCAAAGCCATGAAACAGGTCGCCGGAACGCTGCGACTGGATCTCGCGCAATACCGCGACCTCGCGGCCTTTGCACAATTTGCGTCTGACCTCGACAAAGCGACGCTCGCGCAGTTGAACAGGGGGCAGCGGCTCACAGAGCTTTTGAAACAACCGCAATACGCGCCCATGACGGTTGATCAACAAGTGCTGGTCATTTGGGCCGGAACCAACGGGTATCTTGACGACCTGGCGCTCGATGATGTGAAAAAGTTTGAACAAGGTTTATTGAACTTTGTCGAAAACGCGCATCCCGGACTCTTGGACAAAATCCGCGAGCGCAAATCACTCGATGACGAAATTAAAGAAGGATTGAAGAAAGCGGCAGACGAATTTAAAGATCGCTTCACCGCAGACAAAGCCGCGGCCGCCGCTAAATAACTGGATGCCGGCAGTCGGCAGTCGGTAAACGGTTAGAAACTAACCGACCACCGATTAACGGCTACCGACTACTAACACATATGCCAAGTCTACAGGATATACGCCGACGCATCCGGTCGGTTAAAAATTTGCAGAAAATTACCAAAGCGATGAAGATGGTCGCCGCCGCAAAGTTGCGCCGCGCTCAAGACCGTGTGATTTCGGCTCGCCCCTATGCCAATACCATGATGCGTATGCTGGGGCGACTCGCGACCCGCGCCGGCGATTACCAACATCCGCTTTTGGAAGTGCGCGATGCCGATAAACATTACCTGCTGGCGGTGGTCACTTCGGATAAAGGCCTGTGCGGGTCATTTAACACCAACCTGAACAAAGCAGCGCAGAAATTCATTCGTGACAACGCCGATAAAACCGTAGAAGTAATGGCCGTTGGTCGCCGCGGACGGGATTTCTTCCGCCGTCGCGCCAGCGTCATTGGCGAATTTATCGAAGTTGAAAAACTTGCAGCAACCCATGCGGGGGCTGCCGCAATTGCCCGTGATTTGATGGAACGCTATACCGCCGAAGATTCGACGATTGATAAGGTTTTTATCATCTATAACGAATTCAAATCGGTGCTTACGCAACAAGTTGTCTTGAAGCAACTGCTGCCTATCGGCGCCGAAGCGTTCGTTGGGGAAACTGAAACGAAAGAGGCCGAAGCGCAGGTGGATTATTTATATGAGCAACCGGCTTCTGAAATTTTGGGCACCCTTTTGCCGCGCTACATCGAAACGCAAATTTTCTATGCCCTGCTTG
>JBIOWC010000656.1:0-5810 GCA_044868105.1 Blastocatellia bacterium | reverse complement strand
GCGATTGGGCGAACCATCGCCGGCAAACCCGGCGGCATTGTAACCGTCATAATCCATGGTGTTGATTGCGTTGCCTGAAACATAAGCGATTCGCGAGGTCGCTATGCCGTCGCGTCCGGTAAGCAGTTTAACGATTTCATCAGCAAATTCATGCGCCATTCTTCGCGCATTGCCATTATGCCGCGAAGCAATGAGTTGGGCTTTGGTCTTCACATCGAAGAGATAACAATCCGAAGCTAACCCGCTTTGAATATTTCCAAAAGCGACATAATCGGCTTTCGTCGGGTCGCTGCTCCATTCTTCATACTTGAGTGAAGCCGGGTCAGGGACGAGCGTTTTCGGATTTAAACTTTTGCCGACAATGCCGGAAATTGCGGCGAATTCAAGGTCAGCGAGCAAGGTTTGATTGAATTCATTTACGGCGCTATCAACGCCGCTTGAACGCGCAACAAAATCGGCGAGCGCCAGATTCAGTCCGTTGCCGGGCGTGACAATGATGGTGCCAACCTGCTTTTTCAAATCATCCTGATTTTCTTGTTGCCCAAAAACCGTTGGCGCGACCGCCGTCGCAAGCGGTGCAAAGAGTGCAAGCTTTGTAAATTGCCTTCTATTCATAATCTAAAAATAAAGGAAGTCGTTGATGGAAAAATATTACCAAGGACTCTAACCCGCTGACCAAATAAATTATTTGGGGTAGCGAAACCTGACCTCTGCAACCGCTTCTTGAACATTCGATAGAAAACCGGCAGGGAAGGGAGGCAGCGGGTTTGCCGCAAGCACCGCTCGCTCTGCCGCATTGTTGACCAGCGCGATGGAACTCCGCTGTTTGATAAATTGCGGGGCCACCCGACCATTAGCGATTGAGAGAATTGTGCCGTCGCGCGCAATCTTTAAAATAATGATGACCTCTTGCGGCGCGGCCGAATCGGCGACCGGCGGATTATAATTGCGGCTAAGAATCTGTTGAATCAATCGCCCATAAGCCGAACCGCCCGGAAGCCCCGTGCCAGCACCATAGCCGCCCCCATTGCCTAAGCTAACGCCGCCGACTGCGCCAGGGGTCGGCGAACCGTAACTGCGGCCGACTTGCGCGGTCTGTGAAGTTGACCCCCCGCGTTCTTCTTTGCCGGTAAAAACCTTCTCTTCCTGTGGCGCAACCGGTCTATCGGTTTTTACAGCATCGGATTTTGGCGTCGGTTTTTCGGTTGGCGGCAACAACGCTTCATCCGTTTCATCGGGCTGAGGTCGTTCGGTTTCTACGCGGGTATTGTTTATGGCATTCTTCTCTTCGCCTATAAACGCCACGGTCTGCGGTTTGGCAAAGCCTAAAATCTGCGAAGCGTCGGCAACCCCGACTTCGATTGAGCCGCCGCCACCTTCGCCGCCTTCACCCTCGCCCGCGGCGACGATTTGTTGAACCGATGAACTATGAAACCACAACAGCAAGCCGCACAATAGCCCCACGTGAAGCAACACCGACCACAATATTCCAAGCTTCGAGGATTTGGGTGGTCCATTCTTGGTTTTGCGTAATGAGCTGCTCATTTCATTTTCCATTCAAGTTGTTACTGCCGTTGGGATAGATGTCTAAGGCTTCTTTACCGTTGGTTCGGTCACTAAACTTACATCTGCTCCGGCCTGTTTTGCCAAATCCAAAACATAGGCAATGATGCGATAAGGAGTTTCGCCATCGCCGCGCACGTAAACTTTTCGCTCACCCGACTGCCCCAATTTGTCTTGCAACAACTTCGGCAAGTCATTGACGTTGACCTGCTTGGCTTCAGATTGGGTGCTGAGAAAAATATTCCCATCCTTATCAATACTGACCACAACGGCGCGTGATTTCGGTTGCTCTGCTTTGGTCTCTTTGGTCTTTGGCAAATTGACATCAATGCCGGTTTGAATAATCGGTGCCGTCACCATGAAGATGACCAGGAGCACCAGCATCACGTCAACCAGCGGTGTCACGTTGATTTCCGCAAGCGATGTTTGGGTCCGTCCACGTTGGTCTGTAAATGCCATAAGCGTCAGCCGTCGGTGGTCAGCCGTCGGTAGCCAGTCGTCGGTTGAGCCGATTGATAATACTATTCTCACCAATCCAACAACGAGTACTGACTTCTAATAAAACCGACTACTGACTACTTTAGATAATTCCGTTCAATGATATTCAGCATCTCTAACGAGAACCGGTCCATTTTGGCGGTAAGTGTTTTGATGCGATTTAAAAAGTAATTGTAAAAAATCGCTGCCGGAACCGCCGCCCCGATGCCTGCGGCCGTCGCAATCAAGGCTTCGGCGATGCCCGGCGCAACCGATTGAATCGAAGATGCCGAAGCTGCGCTGAGCCCTTGAAAGGCAATAATAATCCCAACGACCGTTCCAAATAGTCCGATGAATGGTGAAGCGTTTGCCGCCGTTGCCAACCAACTCAAACTCTTTTCCATCTCGGTGACCTCGTTAATGGTTGCCGATTGCATCACGCGGTTAATGGAATCGAGACTGTGAAGGCGACGCTGATCGTCGCCGATTTGACTGGTAATCTCTTCATAACCGGAAGCAAAGATGCGCGCCAGTGGGCTCTCTTTTCGATACTCCGACTCCACAAAGAGTTCCGATAATTTTTTATTGCGCTGACTGAATGAGGAGAGAAATTCGTCGGTTGCCTTTTCCGCTCGCCTCAGCGCCTGCCATTTGGAAAAAATGATTGCCCAGGAAAAAATTGAAAAAATTAATAAAAGGATGAGAACGCCTTTGGCAATCGGACTGGCTTTGAGCAATAAATCAACAAGCGAGATTCCTTGATTTTGGGTGGCTTGAATTAACAGAGACGAAATACCGACGATGACGGACAATCCTTCTTCTCCTTAGAATTTATCTACCCTGAAACTGAACCATTCATTTGAATTTTTGCCTGCCCAGCAATTCTAAACAGTGATGCTTGAACTGACAAATGATTGGTGAACTTGACGAAGCCAATTCATCTCAAACATAGTTCACGCCAATGCCAAACAGAAAGCCATTGCTACCGACAGCGCTCGGCTCATTTACCGCGGTTGTCTATCTCTTTCTCTATGCGCCTATCGTCGTCCTGGTGGTCTTGTCATTTAATAATTCACGATTCAGCACCATCTGGCAGGGGTTTTCCTGGCGCTGGTATGAACTCGCTTATAAAGATACGGAGTTGATAGCCTCGTTGAGGATGAGCTTAATCATCGCTTCATTCACAACTGTGATTGCAACCGTGATTGGCACTTCGGCGGCAATTGCCCTGGCGCGTTATCGCATCAAATACCGCCAGGCGACTGAATCCTTGGTCTATTTGCCAGTCATCATTCCAGAGATAGTCATTGGCTTCGCCACCGCCGCTTTGTTTGGTTTAATCGGTATCAAATTCGGCATCAGCACTGTCGTCGCCGCTCATGTCGCATTCGCTGTGTCATATGTAATTTTCGTGGTGCGGGCGCGGGTGGCAACCTTCGACCCAAAACTCGAAGAGGCGGCGATGGATTTGGGGGCAACCCCCACCCAAACATTTATTCGCGTCACCTTGCCGATTATTTTGCCCGGTATCATCTCGGCTGCGCTTTTGGTCTTTACCATTTCACTCGATGATTTTGTGATTACCAGTTTTGTTGCAGGGCCAGGCGCGGCAACCTTGCCGATTAAAATCTATTCGATGGTCAAAACCGGTGTGACCCCGGAAATCAATGCGATTTCCACGATTTTGCTGGTGGTCACCATTCTGCTGGTCTTTGTTTCGGAAAAAGTATCATCGGGCAAATCTTCGCGTTGGTCCGGGGTTGCGGGCCTGTTGGCAATCGGGATGCTGCTGTTCTTTGCTTTGGGCGGACAGGCAAAATCCGCAAAAGGCGGCGAGTTGAACATCTTCATTTGGTCGAACTATTTGCCTGAAAGCGTGATTACGGAATTTGAACAAAAATTCGGTGCGAAGGTGAATGTTGAATTGTACGATTCCAATGAAGCCTTGCTCGCTAAATTGCAATCGGGCGGCGCCAGCTATGATCTGATTGTCCCAAGCGATTACATGGTTTCAGTTCTCAAGGCGCAAAACTTAATTGATGAAATTAACCTGGAAGCGCTAACCAATTTTTCCAACCTTGACCCGCAATTCGTCGGCCTGCCTTATGACCCTCAAAACCAATATTCTATCGCCTATATGTGGGGAACCACTGGCATTGCCTATCGCAAGGATAAAATTAGTGAGCCGGTTGATAGTTGGAAAAACCTGCTTGATGAAAAATACCGCGACCGAATCGGTATGCTTGACGATGTGCGCGAAACCATTGGCGCGATGTTGAAATATCAGGGCCATTCATTAAACAGTCGCGATGAAGCAGAGATTACGGCGGCAGCGGCTTTGCTCTCGAAACAAAAGCCCCTGGTCAAAGCCTATGATTCGGGGGGATTCGACCAGTTGTTGTTATCGGGCGATGTGTGGATTACCCACGCCTACAGCGGGCAGATAGCTAAAGCCATGAGCGATAATCCGAACCTCGGTTATGTGGTTCCCAAAGAAGGGTGCACGATTTTTGTAGATAATCTCTGCATTCCGAAAAGCGCCCTTCATAAAGACCTCGCCTATGAGTTTATCAACTTTGTCTTAGACCAGCAGGTTGCTGCAGCGATTGCCAACGGCACCGGGTATTCATCGCCGAATCAAGCGGCGCGAGCTTTAATCAAAGCCGAACTCTTAACCAATGAAGCCGCTTACCCGCCCCGCGAATTACTGGAAAAATGCGAATTCATTGAAGAGTTGGGCGAGGTGATAAACATCTATGACCGACTATGGACGCAAATTAAGTCCGAGTAGTAATATAGCAACCGTTTTAGGGTGGTTTTCGATTCCAAAACTCCGTTTAACAATCAACGAAGGTGAAATTTTTGAAAAAGGATTGCGAGACGTGGCCATACGTTTGAACCGCCGTTCGTGTGTCGGCAGGAATAAAGTGTGGACAAAAATTATTTCGCAAGACTAAACTCTTTTCACATTCTTTGATTTCGACACGCGCGATTAATCCAACAGAGTTTCTGGAACATCACCGAGGAATGTCTGTCTCTTAATTTGCAAAAGATTTAAGAACCGGACATCTATCTAAAAAATAATCTTAGGAGATAGGAACAGATGAAAAAACATATTGTGGGAATCGTGTTGGCAATTTTCTTATTGCCGTTGATTCATAGCGGCTCACTGATTGAAGCAACTGCAGCACAAAAAGGCAAAGGCAAGGTGACAGAGACGCACGCGCAAAAGAGTCGCGGCGGCGGGGCGGACGAAAATATCAAGAGCGACTCCGAAACCAATAGCGACAGTAATAAAATGCCAGCGCCGCCGAAAAAAGGCGGGGCGCGCGCCAAAGGCGCGGGAGCCTGTGCGGTCGTCGTTGATAATCGCACAGCTTATCTAATTCGCATCTATGTTGATGGCACTTATCGCGGCACCATCTCTCCCTGGGGCGATGCCTATTGCTATACCGGTTCGGGTGCTACCAAACTCTATGCCGTAGCGCTTTTTGATGATGGCAGCCGTTTGACCTGGGGACCCAATGTGGTCAATTGCGGCGACACCTATACCTGGCGTTTATATCAATAGTAGAAGGTTATAAGAGGATAGGGCGACACCTATTATTTGTCGCCCAGCTTCCCCTCTGACGGTCAGGGTTTCAGGTGGAGGGTAATGGTGTGGGAAAAAGAATCTTCATCTTCGTTTTATCATTCTTTGTTTTAGTCGTTTCTCTTTCACCAATCTCTAACGGAAATGACAAAGAACCTTTAACTGATCAAACTCAACA
>JBIOWC010000655.1:0-6442 GCA_044868105.1 Blastocatellia bacterium | reverse complement strand
TTTAGGAGGCATTTATGGCAATTAGTGCAGCATTATTACCGGAATTTGATATGGAGATGGCGACCACAAGAAAGACCCTGGAACGCATAGGGGATGAAAAATTCGCCTGGCAACCACACGACAAATCTATGAAGATGGGCGACCTCGGTTCACACCTCACCAATATTTTGACCTGGGTAGAGATTTCGCTTAACAGCGAATCATTCGACATTGCCCCGGAGGGGAAATTGCTGAAAATCGAACCGGCAAAAACGCGCGAAGAGATGTTGGAAACCTTCGATAAAAATGTTTCAGCAGCCCGGCAAGCAATTGCTAAGGTCAGCGATGAACATTTGATGCAAACCTGGACGCTGCTCTCCAACGGACAGCCCGCACTTTCCATGCCTCGGCTTGCGGTCTTGCGGACCTTTGTCCTCAGTCACAGCATTCACCATCGCGGACAATTGAGCGTATATTTGCGGCTCAATGATATACCTGTTCCATCCATCTATGGCCCTTCGGCCGATGAAGGCAGTTTATAAGCGGTGAAAGTCTCGCGAGTCGTGTGAGCCAGCGGGCAAAAGGGTGTTCAAAATTTTAAAGTGCTCGATATGTTGTGGGACGTGTTGAATGGCAAGACCGGCTATGTTCGCCAGACCTGTCAGACTAAAAACCTATGAAAACCTTACTCAAAGAATTGTTCTTTCCGGTCGTCGCCGTCATCGCCGCATTTCTGGTTGGCGGGGTGGTCGTTTGGATGGTTGGCGATAGCCCGCTCCTGGTTTACGAGCTGTTTTTCACCAGCGTTTTTGGTTCGGTAGATGGCATAGGTTATACGCTCTTCTATGCCACACCGCTGATCTTCACGGGGCTTGCGGTAGCCGTCGCTTTCAAATGCGGCTTGCTCAACATCGGCGCCGAAGGACAACTCACGGTCGCCGCATTTGCAACCGCCTGGGTCGGGTTGACGCTGCCGAATACTAATTGGTTTTTGGTAACCATCCTGGCGATGCTGGCGGCAATTATTGCGGGCGGGGTGTGGGCCGGTATTCCCGGCGTCTTGAAAGCCCGCTTCGGCGCGCATGAAGTTATCACCACCATCATGATGAATTTCATTGCCGTCGGCATCGTGACTTACTTCACACAATATCATTACAAGAAACAAGGCGACCCGATTCTCGAAACTTTACCGATTGCCGAATTGAAAGATGGCGTGCTCGTCGGCCCGCACATCGCGCGAATGGGGGCCATCTTCTCTTTTATACCCGAAAGATTGCCGTTTAATCTGACCTTCTTTTTGGCGCTTGCCGCCTGTGCGCTGGTCTATATTTTTTTGTGGAAGACGAAATGGGGATATGAACTGCGCGCCGTTGGCACGAGCCCGACGGCTGCCGAATACGGTGGCATTTCGATTGCGCGCAATATCATTTTAGCGATGGCGCTGTCGGGGGGGCTTGCCGGAATGGTCGGCATCAATGATGTGCTCGGTTATCGCTATCGCTACTATGATGGCTTTTCCGCAGGATATGGTTTCACAGGAATAGCCGTTGCCTTGCTTGGTCGCAATCATCCGGTTGGCGTGTTGTTTTCGGCGCTCTTGTTCGGGGCGCTCAATCGGTCGAGTCTGTTTATTGATATTTTTACTGACAAAGTCTCAAAAGACTGGGTGGTGATTTTGCAAGCCATCATTATTTTATTCGTCGCCTGTGAAGCTTTCTTTAGAGGCGGCTTTAAGCGATTTGCTCGTAATAGTGTATGAGAATTAACGATGAAATAGGAACGATGAACGATGAACCGATGAGAATTCAAAATAGTTCATCGTTCCTATTTCAAGCTTTCTTTAAAACCTTATGGACCAACTCGCACAAATAATTAATCTATCGTTACTCGCTTCGATGGTGCGGCTTTCGACACCCTTGATACTGGCGGCGCTCGGCGGCCTGTTTTCGGAACGCAGCGGCGTGATCAACATTGCGCTAGAAGGCATGATGCTATCGGGCGCGTTTACGGCTGCTGCGGTGACCGCGAAAACGCAAAACCCCTGGATAGGACTGCTATGCGCTGCTGTCGCTGGCTTACTGGTTGCCCTCATTCATGCAGTGGCGACGATTCGTTATCGCGCCGACCAGGTGGTTGTTGGTACGGCAATCAACATTCTTTTTCTGGGGGTACCGGCGCTGGTATCGGGCGCCATGTTTCAATCAACCGGCGCGACGCCACAACTGCCGCGTGAACAAACCTTGCCGGATTGGAATATTCCGGTTATTGAAAAAATCCCGCTGCTCAGTCAGCTCTTTTCCGGGCATAAACCGATAGTCTATTTTGCTTTGTTGATGGTTCCCGTGACTTACTATATTTTGTTCCGCACGCGTTTTGGGTTGCGCCTGCGCGCCGTGGGTGAAAATCCCGAAGCTGCGGATACGGCGGGCGTCAGCGTCGCAGGGATGCGCTATGCCGGAGTCTTGTTGAGCGGCGTACTGGCAAGCATCGGCGGCGCTTACCTTTCCATCGGACAGAATTCGCTCTTTGCGCGCAATATGACTGCGGGACGAGGTTTTATTGCGCTGGCGGCGTTAATTTTTGGCAAATGGCATCCGGTCGGGGCTTTCCTTGCGTGTTTGCTCTTTGGCATTGCCGATGCCATCTCGATTCGTATGCAGGGCGTGGTCAATATTCCTGTGCAATTCATTCAAATTATTCCCTACATTTTGACTTTGGTGGTACTCGCCGGTTTCATCGGTCGCGCCACGCCGCCCAGGGCGATTGGCGTGCCGTATGTGAAAGAGAAGTAGGCTGGCAATCTCCCGCGAGTGGTAAATTTTCACTGTGAGCGTCGCCGTCCGCGTCTGAATTATTCCTTCGCCTGCCGCAAAAATCTTTCACCTGTCACAAACTGATTGCGCCTTTTCGCGCCCGCCTTCCTGAATTATTACTATTTACCTTGCGGCATATGGCTTGCCCTCCTGTCTCGCATTATCAAGTCATCAGGTGGAGAGGTCTTATGAAGAAAGCAATTGCGCGTCTGGCTTCATTGATTGCGGTGCTCACAATCTTAATTTCTTTGATTACCCTGCGACCAGCTCAAGCAGATGATGAAGGGCAAAAATTAGCCGCACGGGCCCGCGAAATATTGAAAACGCGATGTTACAGTTGTCACGGCGCAAGCGGTGCGGCACAAAAAAATCTCTTCGTGCTCAATTACGCGCGCCTCATTTCAACCCGAGCCGTCATTCCTAATGACGAAAATTCACTGCTCCTGAAGATGGTTGAACGCGGCGCAATGCCGCCAACCGGTGAAGGATTGCCGAACCCAGAGAGAGTTGTGTTGCGAAATTGGATACTCGCCGGTGCGCCGTCCTGGGACGATGAAAAACGGCAAATCGAGAGAGGCTTCATCACCGAGACCGAAGTTCTCAGCTTGATTCGTGAAGACCTGGCGAAATCGCGTGAGCGCAATCGCCCTTTTCTGCGTTACTTTTCAATCACCCATCTCTTTAATGCGGGAGCGAGCGAGCAGGAACTGGAAACTCATCGCGTCGCGCTTGCCAAACTGCTTAACAGTCTATCGTGGCATAAAGAGATTGCCCTGCCCCTGCCGGTTAATCCGTTGAAGACCGTCTTTCGCATTGACCTGCGCGATTATCAATGGACCGCCGCAACCTGGAATCTGCTACTCGGAAGCTACCCTTATGGGATACGCACGCAGGATTCGGAGGTCATCAAACTGCTATCGGGCGCGGAACTGCCTTACCTGCGCGCCGATTGGTTTATTGCGCGCGCCAGCCTTCCGCCGTTTTATTATCAACTGCTGGGCCTGCCGCAAACCCTCAATGAACTCGAAAGAATGTTAGGAATTGATGCGGCGCGCAATCTCGAAGAAGAGAAGAATGTCGTCCGCGCCGGCCTGCGCACGAGCGGCGTTTCGCAAAACAATCGCGTGGTTGAGCGGCACACCTCGCCATATGGCGCGTATTGGAAGAGTTTTGATTTTCGTAACAATCTCGGGGCGCAAAATATTTTCCGCGATCCGCTTCGCTTAAACCCTGCGGGCGGCGAAGTCATATTTAATTTGCCGAACGGATTGCAAGCTTACTTTCTGGCTAATGGCGCGGGCGAGCGTCTTGACGTTGCGCCAATCGAAATTGTTGCAGACCGCAATAACCCGGATGAACCGGTGATTCAAAACGGCCGTTCATGCATGAGTTGTCACTTTGATGGGATTAAGTTATTGAAGGATGATGTGCGCGCAGCGGTGAAGGGCATGCCGCTGGGACTTGCCGACCAGGAACACGCGCTGGCGCTTTACCTGCAACAAGAAGTGCTTGACCGATTGATTGAAAAAGACCGCCGAACTTTTCAAGAGGCGATCGGGCAATTAGATAATGGCGCAGCCAACCATCCCAGAACAGAACCTATTAATTTTGTCTCGCGACGGTTTCAAACTGAACTTTCACCTGGCGAAGCGGCTGCCGAAGCCGGATTAGAGCTGGCGGAATTTCGCGAGCGCCTGCAACGCAGCACGCGACTCGCCAATCTAGGTTTCCGGCAAGTACTGGCAACAGACGGCGGCCTTAAACGCGATTTGTGGGAGCGGAGTTTTAGCGAAGTGGCGCGCGAGTTAGAGCTTGGCGGCGAGTTTTCGCGGCAAAGAGGGAATCAACCGATTACCGATTGGGTGCGAAATAATTTGCCGGGCGCCAACCAGATTACGCCAACCGCGGCGCGAACCAATCCGTTCGATAACAGTCCCGAAGCTATCCTGAAAGCCGCGCGTTCAGTCTTTATCAAATCAAATACCATATTTTTGAAACCCCATTTGATGGGAAATGAACTACGAAAAATGCGCGAGTTCCAAACCCTCGGGCTCACGATAATCACAGACGAGAAGCAGGCTGACCTGTGCATTGAGCTAGACCGTATGCCTTTTACCTTCATTTATCAATATATGGTTATCAATCCGGCAACCAAAGTGCTTTTACTGAAAGACAAAGTCACGGCTTTCAATGGTGAAGTTGCCGCGCCGAAAATTGCTCAGGAAATTCTCAGCCACATTCAGCGGGCACGGACCCCGATTGAACGGTGATTCCGGTGAGGGTGCGTTCTTAACTTCGGGCATAACGTTTTCACCCAGCTCGCAATGAAGCAGAGGCTAAATCTGCCCTCATCTGCTTTATCAGAAGATATATTTGTCGCTTGACTTGCGCGTCTTCGTTTTCACAAATTCCGCTTTGTCGAATACGCTTTAACCGCTTTGCGTCGCCGCACAGATTATCCCGATTAATGGATTGCACTCACCATCAGGAGTAGTGTTACAATCACCGCGCAAATTTTGCAATCTCAACCTCAATCCATTTTTGAGCTATAAATCATGTCAAACAAATCTATCTATAAAAAGGCAAAAAAAGCTGCTGACTATATCAGCGCGAAGATGAAAAAGCGCAAGCCACGCGTCGCCGTCGTTCTCGGTTCAGGACTTGGTGGCGTCGCCGATGCGGTTACCGAGGCCATCGAAATTCATTATGGCGATATCCCGAATTTCCCTGTGTCAACCGTCGAGGGGCACGCCGGTAAACTGATTATCGGTTCGCTCGGTGGAGTGGATGTGTTGTTGATGAAAGGGCGTTTTCATTTTTATGAAGGCTACTCGATGAAAGAGATCACCCTGCCGGTACGGGTCTTCTCTCTGCTTGGTGTCCATGCATTAGTGCTGACGAATGCAGCGGGCGGCACCTCGGCGCATCTCGGACCCGGTACGCTGATGCTCATCAACGACCATATCAATTTGATGGGTGATAATCCGTTGCGTGGCGCAAACGAAGATAGATTCGGCTTACGATTTCCCGATATGACCGATGTCTATACGTTTGCTTATCGTGAACTTGCCAAAGAAGCGGCGCGCGAAATAGGCATCAATCTTTCCGAAGGCATCTATCTTGCGTTGCGCGGGCCGATTTATGAAACGCCGGCCGAAGTTCGCATGATGCGAAACCTGGGCGGTGATGCGCTGGGTATGTCAACCGTTCCCGAAGCTATTGTGGCGCGACACGCGGGATTGAAAGTGCTCGCCTTCTCCTGCATTACTAACTATGCCGCAGGGATGAGCGGCGAAGAGATTAACCATCTTGAAGTGATGGATGTCGGTGAAAAAGCCGGGAAACAACTTGCCGAATTGATCGTCCACCTTATTCCGCGATTAGCTAAATAAGAAGGGGGAGATCGGGAGAAGGCTTAAACTTTCTCCGGCTTGAGAAAAGAGGAGAAATGGTCATCGGTATCTGTGGCGGAACCGGGTCGGGCAAAACTACTGTTGCGCATAAAATTGTTGCGGCTGTCGGAGCCGAAAATGTGGTCTTCCTGCAACAGGATGCCTATTATCGCGATTTGGGTGATATGCCGCTCGAAGTTAAAAATCGCGTCAATTATGATCACCCCGATGCCTTCGATAATGAATTACTCATCAACC
>JBIOWC010000654.1:0-2754 GCA_044868105.1 Blastocatellia bacterium | reverse complement strand
CTCCAGTCAAAATCCCTAAAGATGAGCAAGTAGAATTGAAAGCGTTATTTGATTCATATTTAACCTCCCCGGGTTTAATTGAAGAAGATTTAAGGCTGCCAGGTTTACCAAAAGAGAAAATTGTATTTCTTAAATTAGCACTTGCTAAATCAAAGCTTGAAGCATCGTTTGTGACTTCAATAGTTGAATGGGGAAAAACTTCTCACCTCAATGCAAGCTGGTGCTACATTGCAGCCATCGACACGCTTAAACGTTGGGGAGATTGCCCGGATTTAATGAAAAAAGAATACCTCGCTTTTGAGACTATTTCATTGCGCGGTATGCACGATGTTACCGATTTACATTCTATTGAAGCCCCGAAACCGCCTGACGGATTTCCTTATTTCAACCCTCTTTTTCAGACTCAATCTGAATACCTTAAATCATTGAGGGATAACTTAAGTGAATCCCTTGGATTGTCTGAAGATTCGCTTAATACTTTTACCGCTCGGCACGTTCCAATAAAGTTTGGTATTGAACAGATAATTGGTCGCGCTGAAAAGTATTGCAATGAGGTTGCACGATACGCCAACCAACACTACAAGCGACTTCAAAACCTCCCTGAAATTGAAAAACATATAAAGTGGACAGTTTTATTTCAAATTAAGGAGATGTCTAATACAGATATTATTCGTGAAGCTGGACGCGAAAGGGGGAAAAAAGAACTATCATCAACCGTTCAGCGCGCGGTAGAACAAATCTTATCAGGTATTGGATTAACAAAACGCCAAGTAGTAATAGGTCGCCCACGAGGTCGCAAAGAAATTAATAGGCGCCGACCTCGCCGCTCTCACTGATCCCACCTATAGAATATTGCATTGACTTCTAAATAATATTTATTCATTGCAATTTTCTAAGCTAACCAAATCGATTTTAATAGCGTCGAATGTGGCGCAATCGCGTAGAGAATTTTTAACTGAGAACCCGGTGTGGGAGATTGCGCCTCCACGCCGGGTTTCTTTCTTTGTGAATTTGTTGATAGCGCGTGGTGACGAACGCAATAGAATCTAATATTCCTCGGAACACCCGCCATGTGTTCCTCCAAAAGGTCGTTACCGGTTGCGTCACCAATCGGTTGCGACCTTTTGTTGTTTTTTGCTTTCGATGTCTCTTTAGATTGACAGGTTATGAACTCACCGAGGTGAGGTAAAAAATAAAGCCGCATGAAGCGGCTAATTATTTAAGTTTTTAAAAGGTTCAAATGAAGATAGCAGCCAAACAGGCGAATTTTCAAGATGGCAACCAAATCAAGCCGCGCCTCGTTAGTGACCATTTCCTCGAAAATGGTTTGCCCTCAAATCTTGAGGCCGAGCGAACGATACTTGGCGCGATTCTGCTTGATAATACCGTCTGCAATCAGGCGATAGAGTTGGTGCGCCGTGATGACTTTTTCCTTGAATCTCACCGGCGCATATTTGACAAAATGATGGCGCTCTCTGAAAGAGGCGAGGTTATAGATTTGATTACGCTCGGCGAGGAGTTGCGGCGCTCCTGTGAACTAGTACAAGTCGGCGGCGCGCCCTATCTTTCGTCTTTGATTGATGGAGTACCGCGCGCCGGTAACATTGAACCTTATGCAAAGATTGTTAAAGAGGCACATCTCAACCGCGCGATCATCACCCTGTTGAATAAAAAAATCGCCGACGTTTTTGATGGTGAAGACGAAGCGGACCGGATAATTCAAGATCTTGAAAATGAACTGTCCGGATTATCATTAAGACTCAACACCGCAAGTCAGAAAAAAAACCTCTACACAGTAGAAGAGTTGAAAGAGTTGAAGCCGGCAGACTGGTTGATTCCCTCGCTTTTGGCTCGCGGCGCTTTCACTTTACTTTACGGTCCGAGTGGCGCTTTCAAATCATTCTTCACGCTCGACCAGATGCTTTTTTTATCTTCCGAATATTCTATTGTCTATGTTGCGGCAGAAGGGCAAACCGGATTATCAAATCGAATCGAGGCCTGGCAACGACATCACAAAATTTCACCTGGCAAAATATTTTTCTGGATTGAAGCAGTTGATTTGCTCAGTAAGAGCGAGACTACTCGCTTCATTCGGGCGATTGAAAAAACCAAACCTGATGTTGTGGTTTTTGATACCTTGTCGCGTTGTATGCCCGGCGGCAATGAGAACGCGCCGGAGGTGATGGGCGCTTTCATTCATTCGTGTGGCAGGGTGCAGAGCGAGTTGAATGCTGCCGTCTGGGTGAACCATCACCCGCGAAAAGGCTCGACCGTTGAACGCGGTCACACGTCGTTGCGCGCCGCCGCCGATGTGATGGTTGAAATCTCCAACGATGACGGCTTAGTGACGATCCACTGCGACAAAGCCAAAGATGAAGAACCGTTCGAAAATTTCTATTTACGACCGGTGAAAATCACTCTTTTCGAAGATGAAAGTAGTCTCGTTTTGCTTCCGGCAAATCGCGTGCTTGAATCCGAGAAATTGAGCGGCCAGAAACGCAAACTCTTAGAAACTCTCAATCTTGAAATATTTAGAGATACGGGGGCAAAAGTTGCGCAACTTAATAAAGATACCAGCATTGCGGAAAGCACTATTTATAGGCTTTTAAGTAGGTTAATGGAAAAAGACTTTGTATATCAAGGTAATAAAGGCGAACCCTTTTTCATTACCGAGAAGGGACGTGACGTGCTCAATTCTCAGTCACTTTCACGCGATTCTCAAAACATTATTGAGAACTCAGACTGACTCTTATC
>JBIOWC010000653.1:0-6986 GCA_044868105.1 Blastocatellia bacterium | reverse complement strand
TCTTGCGATAAATCGAAAACCACTCGATGAACAATAAAGGCGGCGGTTTCCGGTTCAATATCACAGGTAAGCCCCGCTTTTTTAGCAAGCGAAATTAACTCCTGCAATTTCGATATTGACCGTTGCATGATGGTTTTGCGACGCTCGGCGAATTCTGTATCCTTTACTACCATCTCAGAAATTGCCCGTTGGAGGCCTGATCTTTTACCTTCATTGTCGAGCGCATTTGCGATGGCGCGTTTGATATTCCCATGAACATCATCATCAAAAAGGTGCTCTGGACCAATCGTATCGAATACATTTTTGAACAATTCATCGGACAGGCGGTCAAAGATTGTTAAAAGAATCTGCCGTTTATCAGCGAAATAGGTATAAAATGAGCCTACGCTGACACCTGCTTCGGCTGCTATCTCATTTGAGGATGTTTTTTCGTAACCGCGCGTTTGGATAAGATGAATAGCTGCTTGGATGATCTTTTCACGTGTTTGTTTACTTCGTTCTTGTTTAGGGGCTGTTGGTATTGCTGCCCCTATTGGGTCTGCCATTTTCTCCTCCAGGTAATTTGATTAAGCTAAAATATAGCAGTTTGAGGTCAAGCCCGTCTAAGAAAACTCAATAGAGTTGGAAGACTATACCCTGGAAGGCAAACCTCATTAGCCCAATAATCTCTAAGTCAATACCGGAAGCGAATGAGGAAAAGGTTTTTTATCGGGCAACGAATGTGTGGTTTGAATTGGATTATATAGCGTGTCCCTTTCAACAGGAATTCGCCCGGCATCGCAAATCAGCTGTTCAATCTCTACCTTGGTAAGTTGATTTGAATTGCCCTCCGCCAAATAGGATTCCATTAATGAACCGCCTTCATTAATCGTGCCATCAAGATCATTGGCGCCAAACCGCAGCGCCACTTGGGCTAACTGTTTTCCGAGCATCACCCAGTAAGCTTTTATGTGTGGAATGTTGTCGAGCATCAATCGTGATATCGCAATGGTCTTCAAACTATCTATCGCAGAGGGGCCTGGTAAATTAGAAAGGTCTGTGCCCTCTGGGTGAAAGGCAAGCGGTATAAAGCACATAAACCCTTGGGTCTTATCTTGTAATTCCCGCAGTTTTATCAAATGATCAACGCGATCTTCAAATGATTCAATATGCCCATAAAGCATTGTCGCATTGGTCTTAATATTATGGTTGTGAACCTTTTCGGACAATTCTAGCCAGCGCTCACCGGAGGTTTTGTGAGCGCAAATTTTACTTCGTGTAGGCTCCCGTAAGATTTCGGCCCCACCTCCCGGACAACTATCCAATCCGGCATCAATCAATCCTTGAATCACCTCTTCATCGTTCATACGACAAGTTCTCGTCAAGTGATCTAGCTCTACCATCGTGAAGGCCTTTAAGTGCATATCCGGAAAATTACTCTTTAACTCACTTAACATTGAAGTGTAGTAATCAAATTGAAAGCGTGGATGAAGACCGCCGACGATATGGAGTTCCCTGGCTCCCTCGTTATAAGCCTTTCTGGCAATCTCGACGCACTCCTGTACAGACCATTCGTAAGCTTCGGGATGGCGGACGCGACGATAAAAACCGCAGAAGCCACAATCAGAGACGCAGATATTCGTGTAGTTCATGTGGCGATTGACATTGTAATAGGTTAAATCACCATTGATTTTTTCACGCACAAAGTTTGCCAGCGCACCAATAGATATCAAATCGTGATTCTCAAATAGTTGGACTCCATCTTCGAGTGAGAGTCGTTCACCTTGTTGAACCTTATCTGCCAACGGTTGTAGAGGTTTTGATATGAAGCTTAGATTCATGACCTTCTCCAAAATCGTATAAATTAAAATTCTATTAATCTCACCTCGATTATACAGACCTAAACTGCTTAGACCAAATCACAGCAATTGCCAGTTTAGTGCTTGCTTGAAGAAGCCAGGAGCGCAATTAATGCGATCATCATGACGATTGCCAGAACGACGAAAAATATTTTCCAGAAACTGTATGGGCGGTCGCCTTGAACCATCCCGGTTCGCGCATTAATCATTACCTGATAAGGTTTTTGATTAAAGCGATAGGCTGCCAGGTAAACCGGTAGCAAAATATGTTTGAAAGTAATCCCTGAATAATGTGTGTTGACTTCATGGATTCTTTGCTCATCACCACCGATGTTGTTGCGTATATCACCGGTTATTGTCGGTGCCATTATTTGCTTTGCAACTTCAAAACCTTCCGGCAAATCAACCTCATATCGCTGGGCTTTGAACCCTGCGAGAAATGCCGGGTCATAAGGTTGAAGCAGCTGCAAATCCCAGGGTCCAAGGGCGTCAAGACGGCTACGGTCAACCGATTTGGTGGCGCTGACCAACAGATCATCGAACCACCTTTCAACTTGCCCAGAGGTTGAATGCCAGCGAGTCTTTTGCACCTGACGGGTTCGCGTGACGGTATTGCCTTGCGCATCAGTTTGGGTGAACTCTTCTGCAACGTAATAATGTTCGCCGCGCTCGCCTGTATAATAACTCAAGGTGTGTGAGTCGAATGTCCAATAGGGCAGATAGATGCCACTTGCGCCTTCTCTGTAGGCCAGACGTTTTAAGGCATTGGGTGCGAACCATCTTGATGACAGCCATTTTTTCAAAGCCTCGTCCGACTGCTGCTGACTGATTGAAAAGGGAAGTATGGCTTCGGGCGCAACCAGTGGGTCAGCAGATTTAGGCTGAGCGACAATTTGATTCCCGCAAAACGGACACTCGCCAGCGACTTGCGGGGGGGTAAAGGTGACGGTTGCGCTACAACCATTACATTTTACTTCGAGAGCCTCAGGGGCTAGCTTGTTGATTCGGTTGGCTGACGGTTGAAGATAATCCTCAAAGGCGCGTTCGCGAACCTCGCTTAAGGTTTGCGGAATTGGTTCCTTCCGACCACAGAAGGGACAGCTCAGGTAACCTGATTGAGGATCAAAAACAAGCTCTGCGCTACAGCTAGGGCAAGGATAACGATGGAATGGGTTGGGCATTGTGAGTTATGTTGAAAAACAAATCCCACTGCGTTTTTATTGTAAAAAACGCAGTGGGTTAAAGGTTATCTCGTCACTGCAAAGCCGTGGGGCTTGGAAAAATATTTGCAATTACTCATTGCTATGAACAATGCTTTTTAACTCTGAACGCAAGCGTTCAATCTCTTCTATTTTTTGTGCGATACTATCGAACAGGGGAGATTGGCTTTTAATGCCTTCGCCAATCAAAAAAGCGGCGGATTCCGAACGACTTTTAAAAATTCCCGATTGGACAAGGGCATCAAGTTTTTTCAGGGACTCCTCATTGACGCGAACCATGACGACATGGTCACGGGCAGAGAGCGCTGACTCAATGGCTTTGCTGATGGATTCGGTCGCTTTGCTGACCACCTCTCCGGTTCTTTGCGCTACTTCTTTGACGGAATCTTTTACCGAAGAAGCGATATCTTCAAAGGTATTCGATTGTTGGGGGTCGGGATTATCTAATTTTCTCACGACAATTTCATCATTTTCGGATGATTTATCTTCGATAATCACATCTCCAGGGGTATTCATGAATAAGTTCTCCTTTCTCGGCATCCTTACAATGCTGTACGTTTCTCCATTACGTTTCGGTTAAGAAGAAAGTTTCTAACCGACTAATGGAATTTTGACCTAACACCTTACTGACTAGCAAGGCAAGAGGTAAGATTTGAGCGTCTTAAACAGAATTTATATTGAGCGAAATTCGTGCGGTAGCTATTGAGGAACTGCCATGACAGAGATGACCAATAAACAGGCTACAAATATCAACATATCCGTAGGATTCATTCGCAAGTTGCTGCATCGAAGTGCGCGATCGTCAATCGCAAAAATATTTGCTAAAGCCCATCCCTTTGATGTCGCGCGAATACTGCAGATGTTAAATGGTCCGGAACGCCAGCAGGCCTTTTCGATCATGCTTCAAGAATGTGAGAAGGGGCATACGGCAAGCGTGTTGAGCGAAATGGATGCCGAAGCAAGTTTGCGCTTGCTTGAGCGACTGGAAGCCCAAAAAATTGCAGAGATTTTAAGCGAGATGGCGGCTGATGATGCCACCTTGTTTGCCGCTAAACTTCCAGAAGAACAATCTCGCCAAGTCATTGCTTTGATGGAGACAGAGACCGCTGCAGAGGTTCGCGGCTTGCTCGAACATGAAGAGCGAACCGCTGGTCGTATAATGACTCCGGATGTCTTTGCGCTTGAAGAAGAGATAACCGTCTCCGAAGCGATAACCGCTTTGCAAAAACGCTATGATGAATTTGAGATGATTTTCTATCTGTATGTGATAGACCGGCGGAATCATCTGGTCGGCGTAGTGAGCTTAAAAAAATTGCTGACGACGGCGCCAACTAACCAATTAAAAAAGATCATGGCTTTGGATGTCATCAGCGCGCATACAGACGCCGATCAAGAAGAGGTTGCTCGATTGGTCGCCGAATATAATTTATTGGCGCTACCCATCGTAGATGAAGAGGATAAGCTGGTCGGAATAGTTACGGTTGATGACGTATTGGATGTGGTGCAGGAAGAAGCTGCTGAAGATTTACTGGCGCTTGCAGGGGTGGCCGCTGAAGAACAAGTATCCACCAAACCGAGTCGGTCACTACGATTGAGAGCCCCCTGGCTGATGGTAAATTTAGTGACCGCCTTTGTCGCCTCATTTGTCATCAGCCGATTTCAAACGACGCTAGATGCCATGACCTTTCTGGCACCCTTGATGTCCATTCCTATGGGAATGGGAGGCAATGCCGCCACTCAGGCGGTGACGGTTGTGGTCAGGGGACTGGCGTTGAACCAGATGTCGAGGTTGAGTCGTGCCGTCGTGAAAGAGGTCTTTGTCGGAGCCGGGAACGGAATCATTAATGGAACAATTTGTGCGGTTGTGGTCGCCGTTGCTTCGAAAAAAATTTTACTCGGCGTGGTTCTCGGAATGGCAATGATTATTAACATGATTGTCGCAGGGCTTGCGGGGCTTTTAATTCCAACTGGGCTCAGAAGACTTGGCATTGACCCGGCTGTCGCATCAAGCGTATTCGTCACCACCTGCACGGATGTTTGCGGGTCGTTCTCTTTTCTGGGAATAGCTACCTTGCTGATCTACTATTTGAAATAGCCGTCATGCTTAATGAAGAACGGTGCAGGGAATTGTTGATGATTCCCTGCACCCGGGCGGATGAGCTACAAAAGCCTGCGATAGAGATTGAAGCCAATGACATACTTACTTACAGGCAGTCCTGAATAGCTTGAATTGTAGCGACTGGTCGTGGTGTTTTGAGAATTTGAAAAGGTCAGAGCAAAGGCATGGCGACCAATGCGTTTTTCGATACCGAACCCGATTGCCGGTTCCGAGCGATTAGCGAAACCTAAAAACTGACCGGTGTTGTTATCAAACTGCGCCAGAACCAGACCGGTCTTGAAACCCACGCGCGGAACAAACTCAAACAACAGGGAAGTGCTGGGTCGTATGCGGGCATTCACGCCGAATCCGAAGGAGCCTGAATGCTTTCCTAAGTTTAAATCAATGGCGGCTTGGGCAACTTCCGGCAGTTGATTTAATGGCGAAGGATTGAAACGACTGTTGCCATTTGAATTGAGATGAAGAGCCGGCGAGAAGAAGAGGTCAACATAACGGGTGACGCTTCTGGCTAACATGGCTTGAATGTTAAAGGTAAAGTTGTCAGTAAAATTATCATTGCCTTCAACACTCGCATAGGTAGAGAGCGCAATGGGAGATTTTCCGGCTTCATCCAATATATGGTAACCCAATCCGACTTCAATGGTTTTACAGAAATTTGGCGTTTCACAGACCGGCGACCGTGAAGCTTTCGCGTAGAGTCTATCCGTGAAGCCATAGGAAAAACCCAGTGAGGATACCGAGAAGCTATCTAAGCCAAATAATTTATCAATGCCACTATCGTTGATGGGGTCGGAAAACCGATGCGAGAAATGGACATTCAGGGCATGTTTAGGGATACGTTTGGGGGTTGGAACGTTGACGAGTTGATAATCATAAGGTTCACTCGTCCAATGAGATTTACTTTCGTTTTCTGAAACCGTTTGGGTTGGTGTGGTCACGGTTGTTGGGGCTTCGACCCGCGCATAAGTTTTTGAGTTCGTGTCAATCCTGATTTTTTCACCATTCACTTCAACATAGGCAACGCCCGGTTCCTTGGGGTCGAAGGCGACATTTAAGGCCGTTGAGCTTTGTTGAGGAGCGGTTTGCGAATCGGTGACCTGAAGTTCGCCGGTCATTTCAGGGTGACCATCGCCGCAAAAGACTGAACAGGATATGACAAATTTTCCAGCTTTATCTGGGGAAAATTCGATGATTTCGGTAGTCCCTTTTTTTATGCGCTGGTCTATGCCGAACTCGCTTATGGCAAGACCGTGATCGACATCAACGGAGGTGACCGCCAGGCGAACCCGCATTCCTTTATGGACGGTGATTTTGGCAGGCTCGAAGCGGTAGCGTTTGGCGATGACTTTAATTTCCGTTTGAGCAACAGAAGGTTCTTCGGGAACGGCTATTACTGGGATTGAAAGGGTAAAGATAAACAGAGTTGAGATGAGAGTGAGCAACAACCTTCTCTGAGCTGGCATTGAATATTCTCCTTAACTGGCGGAATGATTTTGCAACTACCTTAGATTAGACTGATGCACGAGGAGTTTAGTCTGTTTGGTTTTCTCTCCTGTTCTGCACTGGTGATTTATCTGGAATGGTACTCACTTTCCCAGATTTTTTGCAAGCTCCTGCGGCTCGGTTACAGGAGCCAGGCAGGTAAAGTTACGGCACACATAAACCGCAGGCTTTCCTTCGATTGTAGATTTGCCCTCAAGTAGTTTAATCATTGAAGAGATCGAGTCAGCTTCATTTAAGCTTAAAGCCACGACTTTATTGGGTAAAAACCGTGAATAGATCTCTTCAATAAATAGCTTTACTTCATGT
>JBIOWC010000652.1:0-4158 GCA_044868105.1 Blastocatellia bacterium | reverse complement strand
TCCACTGACGCGCTTACATCCCGGCGCTGCACGTCACCGACCACCCCGACAATCTCCAGCCCTGCTTTTTCTCGCGGCAGCGTCAAGCGTTTGCCCAGCGGGCTTTCGTCGGGGAAGAAACGTCGCGCCATCGTCTGGTTAATTAAGGCGACTTCGGACGCGCCTTCCGCGTCTGCCTCAGTGAACTCGCGGCCTTGCAGCACCGGAATCTGCAAGGTGTGAAAGTAATTCGGGCCGACGTTGTAATAACGCGCATGGGGGTATTCGCCCGACGACGGCGCCGGGCGCCCTTCGATGATGAACTCGACCGGTTCGATGCCGCCAAACTCCGGGCCCGCCGAAGTCACGCCGACGCCTTCGACGCCGGGAATGGCTTTGAACTCTTCGGTCATTTGCTGATAAAAGGGAGCCACCTGCGGCTTCTTGTATCTATCGAAAGGTAGAAAGAGTTGCACGGTGAGCAAGCGGTCCGGGTTATAGCCCGGCTGCATGGTCGCCAATTTTATAAATGTCCGGCCGAGCAAACCCGCGGCAACCAGCAGCACCATGGCCAGCACAACCTGTGAGACCACGAGAATATTTCGTAAACTGCCCCGGCTCGACCCGGCAGCGCGCCCACCCTCTTTGAGATCGTCAACGAGTTGAACGCGCGAGCCGCGCAGACCGGGCGCGAGTCCAAAGAGCACGCCGGTCACTAGCGACACCAGAAAGGTGAAGGCCAGGACCGCGCCGTCCAACTTGACCTCACTCAGGCGCGGGAGAGGGCCGGGGCTAATGGCGACAAACAGTTCGATCAACCAGGAAGCGAGCATCAGGCCGACGGCGCCGCCGGCGACCGCCAGCATGACGCTCTCGGTGAGCAACTGACGAAGGATGCGGAAGCGTCCGGCGCCAAGGGCCGCACGAATCGCCAATTCCTTGCGCCGTGTGGCGGCGCGCGCCAAAAGCAGGTTCGCGACGTTGGCGCAGGCGATTAAGAGTACCAGACCGACGGCGCCCGCGAAGATCAGCAACGTGCTGCGCAGGTCGCCGATTTCAACGTCCTGCAGGCGCGCCACGGCAATGCGCCACCCGCCATTCTCTGTGGGGTACTGGGCGGCGAGTTCAGCGGCAACTCCGTCCATCTCGGCTTGCGCTTGCTGGCGTGTCACACCCGGCTGTAGCCGCGCAATCACACGCCGGTTGCGGAGGTGGCGCCCGAGGAATTGATCCGGGTCAATAGACAAAGGCGCCCAGATTTTCCAGCGGCCCAAGGCCAGCGTCTCAAGCTCAGCGGGCAGGACGCCGATGACCGTGAACGATTCGTTATCGAGCGTCAAGGATTGACCGATGATGCCGGTGTCGCCGCCGTACTGGTTTTGCCAGAAGCGGTAACTGAGCATCACCACATGGTCACGACCGCGTTGGTTTTCGTCGGCGGAAAAGCTGCGCCCCAATGCCGGCTTGATGCCCAGCGCGTCAAATAGACCGGGCGACCCGATGGCGCTCGACACCAGCGTCATCCCTTCGGGGGTTGGCATGTGGAACCGCCAATCGCGCCAGGCACCGAATGTCGCAATGGTCTGACTCTGCTTCTCCCAATCCTCCAGATTGCGTGGCGAAACTCCGCGAAAGGCCTGCCCCTGTTCAGGATTGCCTTCGCTAAGCGTGATCAGACGGTCGGATTCAGGGAACGGCAGAGGCCGTAGCAAGAGGACGTTGACAAAACTGAAGATGGCGGCGTTGGCGCCGATGCCAATCGCCATTGTCAGTATCGCCACGATGGTAAATGTAGGGCTTTTGGTTAGCGAACGAATTCCATAGCGCAAATCTTGAAGCAGCTTCTCCATATCTAACCTCCGCAATATGCCAGACGGCAAAGTGGACCTGCTCCGATTGCACTCTGACTATGACCCTGTGCATTTCCTATGCCACCGCCTGCTATTCAAGCCAGTGAGAATTTTTCAGCAATTTGGCACTGAGTCGGCGATGCAAGGGTATTTAGATGTGCGTAAGCGGGATGGCGCCATCCCATTTTTGGGATGGTTTGCGAGTAGCAGCAGGCCGGTATGACTCTAGCCGTATTTTTTTTCAAGTCAGGTATTTTTCACCGGCTCGCCTGCACTGTTCGCTTGTAACCAGGAACGAAAATTTAACCGAGAAACGAAATAAACAGAGCAGACACTTCAGACAATTTTTATAAGTTCACATGCAGACAGGAGAAAAGATGAAACGATTTGGCGCTATTTTTACGGCATTGATAATCGCCGTTCTACCTTTGACTAACTCTTATTTTGCGGCTTTCGCCGCAGGCCAGACAGCCACCCCGATTCAGCATTATACGGTTATTGATTTGACTCCGGCAGATGCCCGAAACGCAACCGCACTGGGGGTTTCAGGAACCACGCAAGTTGGTACGGCAGATTTCCCCGCGCCCGGTAATCCCGGACAATCTGAAACGCACGCGATGATCTGGTCAGGCAGCGCAACAACCGCCATAGACCTGGGCTTGGGCTCTGCGGTGGCCGCAAGAGACGGGCAGCAAACCGGCAACGCCTTCAATCGCGCCGCCTTATGGAGCGGCACACAGGCAAGTTGGATTGACTTAACGCCGACTACCGCTGATATGGCTGTAGCAACCGGCCTGGCTAATGGTCAGCAGGTGGGCTGGGCGCGTTGGACCGTGTTGTGCGCAGAAAAGAAAGGCGCTTGCGGCGGCGGTTCCGGAACCACTGTAAGATTCCGCGCGCTTCTCTGGTCGGGCTCGGCCGCGAGTATGGTTGATATAACCCCCTTCTCGCTGGGCTACGGTGCCGGTCGCGCCCTGGGAACAGACGGCCTTCAACAGGTCGGCTATGGACAACAGGTATTAGGAGCCAACGCCTTCAGCGGCCCGCTGGCGGTTGTGTGGAATGGCACGGCCGATAGCGCTGTCAATTTGAATCCGGTCGGGTCCAGTATTTCCGAAGCCCGAGCCGTAGCCAACGGGCAGCAAGTCGGTTACGCGTTCACGCCATCGCGCGCCATGTTGTGGACCGGCACAGCAGAAAGCGGCGTCAATTTGCATCCGGCAGGCTTCCTCTTTTCATTGGCAAATGCCACCAACGGCAGCCAACAGGCTGGCTACGGGCTGCCTTCGGGAAGCAACTTCAATCATGCACTGGTGTGGTCAGGAACCGCCGCCAGCGCGCTTGATTTGCACCAGTTTTTGCCGCTTGGCTATCTCTCGTCCACCGCCACCGGCATTGATGCGGCAGGCAATATCGTCGGCACGGCAACCACGGCCGATGGAATGACCCACGCGATCATGTGGAAGCCCAGCGCGCCGGCTGAAACGTATGCGCAATCGTTAGGGCTCAACCCAACTACTATCACAGCCGGCGGCGCCACACAGGCAACTGTGACACTCAATCAAGCGGCCCCGGCAGGCGGCGCCGTGGTCAACCTCGGGAGTTACATCCCGCAAGGCGCAAACCCGCTTCCGTTTTCGGTTGCTCTGCCGGCAAGCGTCACCGTTCCCGAAGGTGAAAGCAGCGCGAGTTTTGCGGTGACCACCAATCTGATTTCCCTTGCCGGATTCACGCGCTCTTATCCGGTCAGTCTTCAAGCGGCCTACGGCGACACGATGCAAAGCGTTATGCTGACGGTCGCGCCGCCCCTCTTTCTTTCAACTCTTAGTGTGACCCCGACGAATGTCACGGGCGGCGCCAACGTAACCGGGACCGTTACGATTAATGGTGCAGCGCCAGCCGAAGGCGCACAGGTTACGCTATCGAGCAACAATGCGGCCGTAATGGTTCCGCCGAGCGTCCTCATCAATCCCGGTCAAACATTTGCGACGTTCACCGCGCAGACCAATGTGGTTGCGAGTTTTACCAATGTGACCATCTCGGCGACCTACGGCAGCGTGCTTCCGGCAACCCAAACGGCAACGCTCGTGGTGGCGCCGCCGCAAGTTGAAACCGATACCGTTAAGATTCAAAAAGCCGATTATACAGTCTCCAAGCGCGAACTCAGCGTCCAGGCAACCAGCACCAGTCAATTCGCTATTCTGGATGTCTATGTGACCGCCACAGGCCAGTGGCTGGGTTCATTGCTTAACAAAGGTGCAGGCTCATACAGCGGCAAGCTTTCGGTGGCTACCAATCCGCAAAACATCACGGTGGTCAGCAACCTAAC
>JBIOWC010000651.1:0-9449 GCA_044868105.1 Blastocatellia bacterium | reverse complement strand
ACCTCGAACGCGCATTGGCTACGGCTTACCTCGAAGCGCTTCAAGGTATCGCTACTCAAATCAAACAGAGCGGAAGCGATGAGTTAAAAGAACAAATGGATAAATTGTTGCCGCTCTGGAAAGCGCGAATTGAAAAAGCCTTCAAAGAGAAGGATGATGAAGCCATCGCTTCCCTGTTTCTTGTTCAACAAGTCTCAACATCAAACGAAACAACAACTCAAACTGTCGAAAAATGCTATACGAATACCGTCACAGTTCAGGAATTAATCCTCAAGGCTTCGGATATAGTGTCAGCCGAAACGGTCATCGCTGATGAAATTGAAGTTACGCTTCGCAGGTGGTTGACCGAGCAGAAAGCCATTTCGGAAAGCAAACAATCCGGTATTCAGAGTCTGGGGATCACTTCTTATGAAAACATTCCGAGTCCCTTGCTTGCGCTGTTGCGCCAAGAGTTACCGAAAGAGATCCCGCATCGCTTCGGAGAGATAATCAAACGGGATGATTTCAAGCGGTCGTGGATCGCTTTTCAGCGATCCCACCTGCAAGCAATTCATTTCATGCTCAGTCGTCTTGAATCTCGCAATCTTGAGGCTAATGAAAATTCTAAAGCCTTGATTGAACGGATTGAACAGCTTCCCAGGCTCGACGAATTCATCACCGAACTTGCACAAGCAACGGCGGATTTGCTCAGTCATTCGCGCGAACAGGAAGATAAAATCAATGCCCTTTTGGAAAAATATCAAACCGAACTGCAAGACAACTTGAGCCGCTTGATTGTAGAAAGCACAGAGCGTTTGAGCCGCGAAGGAAAAGAAAATACCGAGAAGATTTCCAGCGAATTGGGCGACTTGAAAAGCATATTAGAAGCCACGGTTCACCTCTCTTCTATCTATCAAATCCCGTCGCCGCCGCGTGATTTCACCGGGCGCGAAGATGAATTGAATGAATTATTGAATCAAGTGAAAAGTCAGGGCGTGACGATTTCAGGTATGCAAGGCATGGGCGGCATAGGTAAAACGGCGCTGGCTTATAAACTGGCTGAAAAGCTCAAGCCGGATTATCCCGACGGGCATCTGTTCATTGATTTAAAAGGTGTCGTTCAATCACAAAGCTCAAATGTTCGGCAACAACCGCTTAGACCAGCCGAAGTGATGAGCCGCATCATTAATGCTTATTACCCGACGGCGAAATTGCCCGAATCGGATGATGAATTGCGGAGTTTGTACCTTGGGTTGTTTGAAGGCAAATCACCGCAGGAACGCAAACGGGTCTTAATTTTGTTAGATAATGCCAGAGATAACAAACAGGTTGAATCATTTATCCCTCCGCCTTGGTGTTTTTTGATTGTCACCTCGCGGCAACATTTCGCGCTTGCGGGAATGCACACGCTTGACCTCGCTAAACTCAAACCTGAAGAGGCCCATGATTTATTGCTCAAGATGGCGCCGCGCATTGGCGACGAAGCTGACACCATAGCCAAACAGTGTGGGTATTTGCCGCTGGCGCTCAGGCTCGCTGCCAGCGCTTTGGCAAAGAGTCGAACGCTCGCGCCAGCGGATTTAGTCCGGCGTTTGCAGGATAAACGCGAGCGTCTTGAATTGATTGAAGCCTCGCTCAGTTTGAGTTACGACTTGCTCAGTGAAGAATTGCAAAAGCTCTGGCGAGAGCTTGCCGTCTTCCCCGATTCATTCGATGAAGCCGCTGCTGCAGCCGTGTGGGGCATAGATGATGTTGGTGCAGCGAAAGACCGGCTTGCCGAAATTGATAGTTACAGCCTCTTGGAATGGAACGAAGAAACCAAACGGTATCGCTTACATGATCTGGCAAAGGATTTCGCTGACAACCGTTTGAGCGAAGATGAACACCTCGCATCACAACGCCGTCATGCGATTCATTTTCAAAGAGTGCTAAAGTTTGCCCATGATTTATATGGACGAGGCAATGAAAACATTGCAACGGGTTTGGGACTGTTTGATCTTGAGCGAGTGAACATCGAAGCCGGTCAAGCCTGGGCAGCAAGTCGCATTGAAAAAGACCTTGAGGCAGCGCGGTTGTGTATTGATTACCCAAGTCGCGGTGTTTACGTCCTTCTCCTTCGCCAACATCCACAGGTGTTCATACAATGGCAGGAAAAAGAACTAGTTGGAGCCAGACAATTAAGAGATAAAGAATTTCAAGGTATTGCGCTCGGCAACTTGGGCATCGCCTACAAAAAATTAGGCGAGATCAATAAAGCCATTGAGTATCACGAGCAAGCCCTGATCATTGCTCGTGAAATCGGCGATAGAAATAATGAAGGAAATTGGCTCGGCAACTTGGGTATTGCGTATTCTATTTTGGGGGAGGTTAAGAGGTCCATCGAGTATTATAAACAAGCCCTCACCATCGCTCGTGAAATTGGCAATAGAAAAAGTCAAGGCATTTGGCTCGGCAATCTCGGCTTGGAGTATTTAAATTTAGGCGAGGTTAAGGAAGCCATAAAGTTTTTTGAGCAAGATCTAACCATAACTCGTGAAATCGGCGATAGAGAAAATGAAGGCAATGTATTGGGCAATCTCGGCTTGGCGTACTCAGATTTAGGAGAAGTTAAGAAATCCATCCAATATCATGAGCAAGCCCTCATCATTGCTCGTGAAATCGGCGATAGAGAAAGTGAAGGTAACCAGATTGGAAATTTGGGCATTGCGTACTCGGATTTGGGCGAGATCAAGATAGCCATTGAGTATTATGAGCAAGCGCTCACTATCGCTCGTGAAATTGGTGACAAAAGAAGCGAGGGAATTGCGCTCGGCAAATTGGGCAGTGCGTACTTGGATTTGGGTGAGGTTAAGGAAGCTATTGAGCATTACCAACAATCGCTTACCATCGCTCGTGAAATCGGCGATAGAAATAATGAAGGCGCTTGGCTCGGCAACTTGGGCATCGCCTACAAAAATTTAGGCCAGGTCAAAAAAGCTATTGAGCTTACGGAAGCATCATTGAAGATTTTTGAAGAGATAGAATCTCCAGCCGCAAACATCGCTCGACGAAATCTTGCTTTATTCCGAGGTGAAAACCCAGATGAAACGATGAATGATGAACTGAAGATTTAATTGGCAAATTTGCAGAGTTGCAGCTAAGCTCGCTAAGAATGGGACTATTGCAAAGTTAAGTTCAGATAAAACAAGAATAATTCCAAAGAACCACAAACATTTTTACTAAAAAGGCGGACATCCTTGTCTACCTCCTTCAAACAGCGGGCGTGGACGTCCGCGCGCCCTGTGGTTGCACTCCCGGTTTTGAAACCTTCATTCCTTTCACTATAATCTGCAGTGCACGATTAAAATTTATTCAGGTCACACTCGGAGCAAGTCCCTATGAGCCATATCACTGAAAGCAACATCAAAAAAATTACTGCGCCGCATATTCGTTCGCGTAAAGGCGGCGCGCCGATCATCGCTTTAACAGCCTACGATTACCCATCGGCGCGCATTGTTGACGAAGCGGGTTTTGACTTTATTCTCGTTGGCGATTCCCTCGCGCAGACCGTTTTGGGTTACGATTCCACCCTTCCGGTCACGCTCGATGAAATGATTGCCGCAACGCGTGCCGTCAAACGTGGCGCCCGGCGCGCCCTTATCGTCGGCGATATGCCGTTCGGCTATTATCAAGACAGCGTTGAAAGCGCGCTTGGTTCGGCCATTCGCTTCATCAAAGAGGGCGGCGCAGAAGCCATTAAAATCGAAGGCGGCGCGCGGCGCGCCCACATCGTCAAAGCCATCGTCGAAGCCGAAATTCCCGTGATGGGACACATCGGACTCACGCCGCAATCGCTGCTGCGGATGGGCGGCTACAAAGTGCAAGGCAAAACACTCGAGACGGCGCGCGAACTCATCGAAGACGCGTTCGCCCTCGAACGCGCCGGCGCTTTCGCGATCGTTCTCGAAGGTATCCCAACAGAAATTTCACGTATCATTACTGAACGCCTGCACATCCCGACCATCGGTATCGGCGCCGGTGTTGATTGTGACGGGCAGATTCTGGTCTTCACCGATTTACTGGGTCTCACGTTCGGGCACACAGCGAAATTCGTGCGCCAGTATGCCGATGTAAAAACTGTCATGAGCGACGCCTTGAAACGTTATGCAGACGATGTCACCGCGCACCGCTTCCCGGCCGACGCGGAAAGCTATCACCTGCCGGAAGGCGCCGTCGTCGAAGCCGTTGAAATCGAACAGACCGAGTCCATGCCGCCGCTTGGACCGATAAATTAGGACTGCGTGAATAGAAGTATGAACGATGAACGATCAACTGAATGATGAAGGTTGAAGCTAAACCAGAAAGCAAAATGTTCTCCCGCATTTATACTTCATCGTTCATCGTTCATACTTCATCGTTTCATATTGTCCTCAGCACTCAATGACATGGAAATCATCAATCGGGTAGTGAGAATGTCGTCCGTGGCGCGGGATATTCGCGCTGAAGGAAAAACCATTGGCTTCGTGCCGACCATGGGCGCCTTGCACGAAGGGCATTTGTCGTTGCTGGCGCGGGCGCGTGAGTTGTGCGATGTATTAATCGCTTCGGTCTTCGTCAATCCGACGCAATTCGGGCCGAATGAAGATTTATCGCGTTATCCGCGTGATTTGGCGCGCGATGCCGAACTCGCGTTCACTAAAGGCGTAGATTACATCTTTGCCCCGACGCTTGATGATATGTATCCCAATGGGTTTACGTCCTACGTGATTGTCGAAGGGTTAAGCGACAAACTCGAAGGCGCGTCGCGCCCCGGTCATTTTCGCGGCGTGACCACCGTGGTGAATAAATTATTCAATATCGTCCAACCGCATTTTGCCTTCTTCGGGCGCAAAGATGCGCAACAGGTCATTGTCATCAAACGCATGGTGAAAGATCTGGCAATGAATGTTGAAATCGTCATCGGCGTGACGGTGCGCGAAGAAGACGGGCTCGCGCTCTCTTCGCGCAATGTCTATCTTTCAAGTGAAGAGCGCAAAGCCGCAGCCGTGCTCAGGCGAGCGCTCGAAAAATGCCGGCAGATGTTCAGTAGCGGTGAACGCGATTGTGGACGCCTGGTTTCGGCGATGAAAGGGATTATTGAAAGCGAATCGCTTGCGCGTTTGGATTATGTTGCCATCACAGACATCAACAATCTGGAACAACTGGCGACGGTTCCACACATCAGTCCGACCCTGGTGTCTGGCGCAATCTTTCTCGGCAAAACCCGCTTGATTGATAATATCGTGTTAAACGGCGAGCTATAAATCACCTTATACCAGCACAAATTCAATATCCAAAACAATCGAATATTCAATGGGCGAGCCGCCGGCCATGGCTGGGTGAAATTGCAATACTTTGACGATGTGAAGAGCCTCTTCGGTCAACCCATCCGGCAAAGCGTTTACGACTTGAGCCTTATTTACCGCGCCGTCCGCGCCAATGGTGATTTGCAAGCGAACGGTGCCGGTAACGCGGTTTTTACGGGCGAGATCTGTGTAACGCGGTCGCAGACTATTGATTGGTCTTGGCTTGGTATCTACCTGTGGACTGGCAATCGTCGGGCGCAGCAGTAGCGCACTTGTAGATGGCAAAACGGCTTTCCAGGTCGTGCCAAACCGTACGGCGGTTATAGAGACATTCAAACTCGCGGGATTGCCGGCCATCGCCATAAAGTCAATTTGCCAGTTCTGCTCTTCGGCTTTTTCCATCTTAATATTAGTGAGATTCATCGAAAACAGGTTGTGTGTTTCGTTGTTAGTAAATTGCAGCTTGAGACCTGTGATTTTCTCATCCGTATGGTTTTGAAATCTGAGATTGATTTGCGCTATATAGTCTGTGACATAAGTTGAAGCCATCTCGCTGGAACTCAAGCGGCTGGCATCGCGTTTAACGGTTCTCACAGTAGCGCTGCTGATGGTCACCACCGCATTCGACTCATGGTTCACCACCATAGCGACCTCTTCGGCGCTTTGCAGTTTGGGATAAATATCAATCTTTTCCTGGGTGCTAATTATCGGCTCTGCATCGGTAGCCAGGTCACCTTGAGCTTGCTTATCTTGCGATAAGGTTGGCGTAAGCAAAATCACCAGGCCCACAGAAACCTGAAGAATAGCTTTCACACAAAACTTCATCACATCCATACGACTCTCCATTTTTATCAATTGATTTTAATAGGTAAATTCAGACTATTGCCCAACCCCTGATCGGAAAACCCATCGCCTCGCTATTTGCAGTTTACTTCCCGGGGAAGGTCCCGTGTTTAAGGTCGCTTCGATTTTCCGGCTCAGGCTTTTATCAGCATCAGCCTTGATGATTGAACGATTGAAGTGGTTTTTCTTGTGAATGAAAGTTCAGGTTGGCTGTTTACACAGCTTACAAATTTCCTTTACGAAACTCCTCGGCAAGATAGTCGCACGCTCGCCACGCCAAAGCGATAATCGTCAGCGTGACATTTTTTTCAGCGAGAGACACAAACGAACTGCCGTCAACGACAAACAGGTTTTTCACATCGTGCGCCTGACCAAACCGGTTCAACACCGCCTGGCGCTTGTCATCACCCATTCGCGCCGTGCCGACTTCGTGCGTCGCATCGCCGGGTGGCGGCGGCAAGGTTTTTCTATAGGGTTGAATTTCGGCACCCGCAGCGCGCAATATCTCTTCGGCGCTGTCATACATCAAATCAGCCATCTTCAAATCGTTGTCGCCCCACTTCGCATGAAACCTCAGTTGCGGAATGCCATAACGGTCTTTGAGTCCATCGGGGTCAATCTCGCAGTACTTATTAAAATCAGGCAGGCATTCGCCGAATCCTGCCAGGCTTACGCTGGCGGTATTCAAATCGCGCACCTGGGTTTTGAAAGTTGAACCAAAGCCTGCGACCCGGCGACTGTAACCCGGAAAGATAGAAGCGCCGCTCCCGGGTTGAAAGTGCCAACCGCGCAAAACCTCACCTTTGCGCCCGCCTTTGAGATTCATAAAACGCGGAATGTAGAGGTGACCGCCGCCCGCGCCGTCATCATTCATCACCGCCGCGCCTTTCAACATCGGCAGAAATCCGCTGACAAAGCCCGACTTGATATTGTCCATCAGGTAATGACCGAGTACGCCCGATGAGTTGGCAAGCCCGTTCGGGTAATCCGGCGTTTTTGAGTTGAGCAAGATTCGCGTTGATTCCATCGCCCCGGCGCCAAGCACGATGGTTTTGCCAAAGACTTCATATTCCTGCTTATTTTTGGTGTTGATGTAAGCGATGCCGCGCGCTTTTTTAGTTTTGGGGTCGAGCAGTACCCGATAAGCGGCAGCCTGGGTTTGCAACGTGAAATTCTTTTTGCCGATGAGTTTCGGAATAATCGCGTCGAGCGTGCAGAAGCGCGACGAGGTGTCACAGCCTCTGCCGCATTCGCCGCAATAATGACAGGCGGCACGTCCGTTGTGATTTTTCGTCAGCACGGCGGCGCGGACCGGGATTGCCGCGATGCCGATCTTCTCACAGCCTTTCTTGAGCAACACTTCACCGCAGCGCAACGCCGGCGGCGACATATAATTGCCGTCGGGAAGCACTGCCAACCCTTCACGCGTGCCGTAAACCCCCATCAAGGTTTCGGCGCGGTCGTAATACGGCGCCAGGTCTTTATATTCGATGGGCCAATCCTCGCCAAACCCATCTTGCAGAGATTTGGGCTTGAAATCGGCTTCGCTCATCCGCAGGCTTACACGCCCCCAGGTGTTGGTGCGCCCGCCAACCGCGTGAACCCGCGTCCAATGAAAATCGGTTCCTGCGGCTACCGCATAACGGTCAATGCGCGGATTAACGTAGAGGTGTTCGGTGTAAGCATTGATTTTCCAAAGTCCGTTATACTCGCCGGGTTTCCCCAGGCCGCGATAGGGCATCTCATAAGGAAATTTGTGTACGGTGAGGTAATCTTTCGTCGGGTCCCATTTCGGGCCGATTTCCAGTAACAAAACATTTAACCCTTTATTTACTAAAACGAATGCGGCGATGCCCCCGGCCGCGCCGCTGCCAACAATGATGGCATCGTAAATTGGTCGCTTGCTCATATCTTACCTTTACAAGTTTTCGCCGGTAAGCGTTACGGCAAAATTATTTTCTGCGCTCTCAAAAGGATGAAACCGGCAGTCGCTTTTTGGCTTTTTACACCTCTGGAATTAATAAGTTGAAGCGCTTTAATTAACCGGCAGTTCGATTATAAATCGGGCGCCGCGGGGTTGATTATCTTCGGCGCGAATCCGCCCCTTATGGTCAGCAATAATGTGACTGACAATCGCCAACCCCAGTCCGGTGCCACGATTTCGCGTAGAAAATTTCGGCAAAAATAGTTTATCTCGGTCGGCGGGGCGTATGCCATGTCCGGTGTCCGTGACGCTCAATCGGGCAATTTCTCTTTCCTGGTCGAAAACGGTTTCAATCCTGATGAGCTTTTCCAATTTACCGTTCTGCTTTGCGCCATTTGCAGTGGCCACGCTTGAATCAATGGCTTCAATGGCATTATCAAGCAGATTCACCATCACCCGTTTGATCTGTTCGGTGTCGAGTCGCAGCATCGGCAACTCTTCGGCAAGCGAAACTTCAAGGCGGATGTCCTGCAATCGTTCCCGGTATAAGCCGAGCGCTTCTTTGACGACGCCATTCAACGACGCATCAATCAGTTTCGCTTCGGGAAGTCGCGCAAACCGCGAAAATTCATCAACCATTCGTTGCAGGGCCGCCACTTCACGGACAATGGTTGCCGTGCCTTCGCGCACAATGTTGTCAAAGCGCTCTTCGATAAGCGCCCCGCCATCGCGTTTATAGTTTCGCATAATGCGTTCGGCGGAAAGTTGTATCGGGGTGAGCGGATTTTTGATTTCGTGCGCCATCCGTCTGGCGACTTCGCTCCAGGCAGCCGCGCGTTCGGCCTGAATCAAATTCGTCAGGTCTTCGATAACCAGGACCCAGCCTTCGATTGCGCCTTTGCTTTGCCTGAGCGCAATGGCCGTTGCGGCTGTGTAAAGGGCGCTGCCATCGAGTCGAGTAAATTCAATTTCCGTCTGGGCAATTTCGCTGCGCCGCGCGCGACGACACAACCTTGCCAACTCTTCGCCCTGCTTATTGATTTGTGAAATGGGCGTGCCGACTTCGGGTTTTTCACTGAGCGTCAGCATCTGCATGGCGGTTTCATTGATGGTCGCAACGCCGGTTTTGGCATCCGTCGAAATCACTCCGGTTGACAAGGATTCGAGCACCGTTTCAATGTAACGCCGGCGGTCTTCCAGCGTCTGATTCGTGCGTTGCAATTCGACGGCGGCGTGTTCGAGTTGCTGGCGGTTTTCGGCAACCATGCGCGACATCTGATTGAATGAACTGACGAGCGCCGCCAGTTCATCTTCGGCTACGGTTTCAACCGGATGCTCGAAATCGCCATGCGCGATACGGTCGGTGGCTTCCGCCAAGG
>JBIOWC010000650.1:0-2080 GCA_044868105.1 Blastocatellia bacterium | reverse complement strand
AATAATTTCCAACGAAATTACGCTTTTGCTATTCGTTGATAAAATTATTCAGTTCACGCCGCTTTACAATAAACGTCTTTCATCAATAGAAATCCGTTTCCGGGTTTATAAATGAGCGAGTTATTTAACTAGGGGCAAATACAGATTGAAAACAAAGGCGTCAGGTAAAAGCAGAAGGGATGGGTAAAGGAACTTTTACAGTCTCTACACGGACTACTATTTAATTTGCGCAACAGCGCGAATACCGAACTCTATTTTCTAAAACTCAGTTAGAAGGCTAATCGTCGCGTTACTCATTTTTATCGAGTAAAAACCTACGAATCACCTAATAATTTTTTTATTCGTGGGGTTAAGGCCACACGAAGCTCTTCATCATCGAGAGCATACTCCAATAAAGTCTTCAGATAATTTAATGGGTCCCCGATAGTCAACCATTCGCCGCCGATTACGGATTGCGCGACAACCTTTCCACCGCGTTTGATATATTCCCGTACCGAATCGGTGAGCCACAATTCATTGGATTTTCCAAGCGGAATTTCCGAAAGAATTTGAATGATATCGGTTGATAGTAGAAAGCGCCCGAACATGGCTAAATTTGAGGTGGCTTCTTCACGCGCGGGTTTTTCCACTACATCAAACATCTCTTTTTCATCTGAATTCTCTTTGATTTGCGCAATGCCATAGCGAACCACATCTTCCCAATCTACTTCTTGGGTGCCAACAACCAGGGCATTCGTTTGGTTATGTTTATCAATCAGTTGTTTGGCGAAGGGGGTTTCGGATTTCAGAATATCGTCGCCATAAGCGTAAATGAAGCCCTCACCCTCAGGGATATGATGACGCGCAACCATTAATGGCGTGCCATTGCCATAAGGGCCCTGTTGGGGTTCAAAGATAATTTCCACCCCCGCCAGTTTATTTACGAATTCATCGAGGGATTTATATTTCCCCTGTGGAAACAACGACGTTGATTGATATTGACGGTGAAGCGGTTCAGGGTTGGCTCCGGTAACGATAATAATTTTATTCAATCCCGAATCAATGAACTCTTCAACTATGAGATGAATGGCCGGTTTGTTGATAATGGGTAAAAGCTCTTTGGGATAGCCCAAAGTGACTGGCAACATTCTTGTACCCGAACCTGCGGCTGCAATTATTCCGGTTTTAACTTTCATAAATTGAATTGTCCTCGAAAAGATTCGAGATAATCAAGGGAGGGAGTTAAACTTTAACGTCATTCGCAACGATAGCGTTTCAGGCTCTAAAAAAAACTCATTACAAATGACGATTCCTATGCTAACGTAAGGTCGGAAATTTTAGAAGACAAAAATTTCTTCATCCCGGGAACCAGGGATGTTGATAAAAAAGCCCAAAAATAAAGGGTTTTATAAGTTTAAGTTGTATCAGGCAAACACCTGAGATTGTTTCCGACCATTTGTTAACCCTCCCTCCCGTCTGAATCAGACACTTCCTTTACGCACTTCCAAATGAAAGTAGGCTAATGAATTCGCTATGAAATTCGATGACCTTTTTAAGACCAAGGTAGTAGTCGTTGAAGACGAACGCCATATCGCGCGGTTTTTAGAGTTTGTATTAAAGAAAGAGGGTTATGATGTTGCGATTGCCTACAGCGGAGAGCAAGGGCTAGAGGTAATCAAAAAAAATAAGCCTGCCGTGTTGCTACTGGATTTCGTTCTTCCGGGAATGTCCGGGTTAGATGTGATAAATCACCTGCGCGCCGATGAAGCCTACTCTGACCTGATTATTATCGTTCTTACGGCGCGAACCTTTGAAGACAACCAAAGGGATTTACTTGAAGGCGGTGCCAATGCATCTTGTGCCAAACCCATTGCGCCTTCGACGTTGATAAAAGTTTTATCTGAATTTGGTCTGTCACCACAGGCTAAATCCATCAACTTACCTACGGAGCAAAACCTTGAGCACAATCAGTATTAATACGCTTGTCGAAGCACAGGCAAAAAACATTCAGGAATGTCAGCGGTTCCTAACAGAGTTCGGGTATTTGGCTGAACCCATTGCCCAGGCGCTCGGCATCAATCTGTTTTTTGAATCCGATAGG
>JBIOWC010000649.1:0-16170 GCA_044868105.1 Blastocatellia bacterium | reverse complement strand
AATTCAACTGCTTGCGCCGCTCGGCTACTCGGTTGACAAATTCTTCCCTCAACCATTTGACGATACCCAATTCACCGTCAAGGGTGATTGGCATCCGCGCGACAATCATTCGCTCAGCCTGCGTTATGCGCAACAGAACAACGAAGCCCTTAATGACCAAGCGGGCTTTTTGATTGTGCAGACCGATTCATCGGGTGGCGACAGACAGCTTAACGATATTCACAGCATCCTCTCTTCCTGGACCTGGACCGCGGGCCCGAAGGTGGTCAATCAATTCCTTTATCAAGGGTCATCCTTCAACAACCGCATTCTTGCGACCTCTGATTTGCCAGGGCTGATTTTTGCTGATGGCATCGCCGTCGGACGCAATGGCAACGTGCCGCAGCAAACCACTCAGCGAAAACATCAGTTCCGCGATGACCTCAGTTGGAACATGGGTAATCACGCCTTTAAATTCGGCGGTGATTATGTGTTTATACCGGAGATTGGTGGATTTTTTGCTTTCGTTTCAACCCCCAATTATCTCTTTGCTGACACCATCCGAAATCTGTTGACCGATACGGGAACCTATCCGCAGGGACTCAACACGCCGGGCAGCGTCCTGCAAATCGTTTTCGCAGGCGGCGACCCGAGCACCGCTTTCCTTGATAACTCGCATCAATTTTCGTGGTATGTGCAAGACGATTGGAAAGTCACCCCGAAACTTTCACTCAATCTGGGAGTGCGTTACGACGTTGACTTAGGTTTTGTTGATGCCAATCATCAGGAAAATAATCGCGCCGTGAAAGCCTTGCGAATCATCGGCAATCCGTTCGGTTCAAGAGTGGCTCAAGACGATAAAAACAATTTCTCACCGCGCGTTGGTTTTGCCTATGACCTATTTGGCAATGGGCGTTCGGTGGTGCGCGGCGGTTACGGACTCTATTATGACCAGTCGTTCCAAAACGTCGTCACCTTTGCCGTTCAACAAGCGCACGACCAGATTTATGGACAGCTGACCACGGATGGCGACGACCTCAGTTTCGCTTCACCGATTCCGGTTATTCCAAATCCGTTTACTAATCCGGTGATTCCGATTCGCGGTCGTTTGATAGACCCGGATTTTGAATCCCCCTTCAGCCAACAAACGAACATCGGTTTTGCTCAGGAAATTGGCAAAAACATGGCGTTGGAATTCGATTACATTCACATACTCGGCTTGCATGAATTCAGCGCCGTCGACATCAATCCGCGTATCGGCCCGTTGATTGGCGCCGACCGCAACAGCCCGACGCCGCCGCGACTGCTTGCCGATCAGTTCGCCGCGCACGCTGCGGAACTCACACAAGCGTTCGGCATTCCCAATCCGTTCTCCAGAATCACGGTGGCGCAATCCGACAGCCGTTCGCACTATGATGCCTTTACGGTTTCCTTCCGCAAACGCTATGCAAACCGTTTTCTGATGAACGCGCATTACACCCTGTCGAAATCGGAAGCCTGGTTTGGCGTCGCCGGTGACTTCGTTGCCGTTCCGCAAAATCCGTTCAATAAATTTGATCGCGCAGCCGATTTCGGGCCTTCGACTTCGGATGAGCGTCATCGCTTTGTGGTCTCCGGGGTTTTTGATTTGCCGTGGGGATTTCAGGTGTCGCCCATTCTGCAACTCGCGTCGGCGCGCCCCTACACCATCTTCCCGGCCGGCGCGGATGACATCAATAAAGACGGCATTTTTAATGACACGGAAACCCGCGATGGCAATGACCAACACAAATTGCCGCCCAATACCGAACGCGGCGATAACTTCTCGCAAGTCAATTTGAGAGTCGCCAAGAATTTCTCTTTCCGCAGCGACCGATTTAAGGTGGGCTTGTACTTTGAAGCGTTCAACCTGTTCAACACGGCAAACTTCGGAGCCGCTTTCCAACCGGTTGTCGGAACCGATGACTTCAAACGACCAGTCAACTTCTACGGCGCGACCGGTTTCTCGGAACCGATCGGCATTCCGTTCCAGGCGCAATTCGGCGCGCGTTTCTCTTTCTAATTTGAAACCTGCGAACCGTTAACGAAAAAGCCGGAGCCTCTTCGGGGCTCCGGCTTTTCTTTGTTATCGCCATTATGATAGCTGAGTGAGGCCAACCATTTTTCCGCCTTGTCCATTTTTGTGAGCTGTCGGTGTAACGCGTCCGGCTCTTTTAAGGCGCAGGCCTAAGGCCTTGGCCAAAGGCATTGTACATCTGCGCTCATTTGCACCGCTCATTCGGCGCTTGATAGGCCTACAAATCATCAATCGTTACAGCCTGTAAGAGGCACGACTGGCGGACTATTACGCTTGGCGCTAACGCCTCCGCGGTCGCCGGGCACCACCGAGCCATAGCGTTCGGCAAAGACCGCAGGCAGCGGCCTGGCGCTCGGCGGCGCCAGCCATAGCCGCAACAAGTGACGTTTGCGCTCGGGTTCCGGCCAATCCTCATACGCCGTTCGGTCGTGCAGTACCGTATGGTTGTGTACAAATTGCATATCCCCGCGCCGCAGCTCCATCATCAGGTGAAGTCGCGGGTCATTCGCCAATTCGTCCAGCAGATTGAGCGCTTCGATCTGCACGGCAGTCAAAGGCTGAACATCCGGGAACCGGCGAGCCGACTCAATGTATTGCCGTTGATAGATGACCGAAAGCAATCCGGCGTGCCAGTTGAAAACCGGAATATTGAAGTAAGGCTTTTCGCCCTCACCCACTTCGCCGCGACGATCCGTTTCAATTGGCTCGAACAATATGCCAGCAAGGTCCGCACGGCGACGGCGCATTTCGTTGAAGATGGTCATCGAACTGACGAGACTGGAGAGTCCGCCTGTTTTCGCTGTCGCTAAACATAACAACCCGACAACGTCACAGGAATCCGTGTGAAAGGTCTGCCGCTCGCGGGTTTGATAAATCCGCACGTGCGGATCACGACTTGAGCGGCCCAGGTCTTTGACGTGTCCGAGCAGATCACCGTCGACATTTTGCGAGCGCAGGTTGCCCAGATGGCTTCCTATCCCTAAGAAGGCCATTGCCGCCTGGCGCGTATTCCAGCGTTCGACGGGTAGATGTCGCACAAGAATGAAACCGCGTCCCTCAAGCACCTCTTCAAGCAGACGTTGAAGCCGTGGGCCGAGCGTCGGCAGTGGAAAATCGTTTGGGGTGATAGGCGCGAGATTTTCCGAGGCGCCGGCCAACCCGGCGACGGCGGTTTCAATTTCTCTGACCTCTGATTCCGACAGCTGGTAGATCCAGTCGGTTTGCCGTTCCAATGCGTCGCCGTACCAGGCGGCGGGTCCTTGAACTTCAGGTGGCAAACTTTGAAAGTCGCTGGTCATGGTTTAGTTGAGGTGAAGGCCCCTGTGAACCG
Source organism: Blastocatellia bacterium (assembly GCA_044868105.1). Lineage (GTDB taxonomy): Bacteria > Acidobacteriota > Blastocatellia > UBA7656 > UBA7656 > JBFMDH01. The sequence goes on along the minus strand of JBIOWC010000649.1, from coordinate 12,805 downwards.
GCGGTGGAAGTCGCCGCGAAGCTCAATCTTCTAAAGCCAGCCCCAGGTTTATCCGAAGCAATAGAGCCGGCCGTCTTGTGAACCAATCACTATTTTACCGGAAGCGATGGCGGCCGATGCGGAGATCGGCGCCCCGGCGTTGTACTCCCAGAGCTTGGCGCCCGATTGAAAATCGAGGACATAAAATCGCCCGTCATTCGAGCCGACGAAGACTCGACCATCAGCCAGCGTCGGCGACGACTCTACCCGCGCTTTCGTGGTGAAAGTCCAAAACGCTTTGCCGGTTCGCGCATTCAAACAATGAACCAGTTTGTCGCGCCCGCCAACCACCACGCGCCCGTCAACCACACCGGCCGACGCGTAAAACGGAAACTGTCTTTGCGGATGCGAATAACGCCAGGCGATGCGTTTCGTGGTTAGATTCATGCCTAACACGTCATTGTTAAAAGTGCCGAAATAAGCGAACCCATCAAGGACAACCGGCGATGCGCCGACATAGGCCCCCGCCGGAATTTGATATAACTCTTTGCCATCCGATATGCGAATGGCGCGAAAGATTTCATCACAACCGGAAATGTAAGCCACGCCGCCGACGACGGCCGGAGTGCAATGCACATAGCCGTTGGTTTTGGCTTGCCACAACAATTTGCCGGTTCGCGCATTCAAACAATAAAGATTTTCATCATACGAGCCGATGAGCACTTTATCGTCAACGATGACCGGCGAGGATTTAATCTCCGCGTTGGTTTTATAGGTCCATGCTGCTTGCCCGTTGCTGGCGTTGACGGCATGAAAGACGCCCGTCATATCGCCGATAAAAACCAACCCGTGCGCCACGGCGGGCGAAGAGGTTTCAATATCACCGGCGCTATATTTCCAACGAACCGCGCCGTTATTTAAATCAAGCGCGACGAGTTCGCCTTTATGCGAGCCGACATAGACGACGCCGTCTTTAATCGCCGCCGATGATTCGATGGAATCGCCCGCTTCATAAGTCCACAGGACCTTCAAATCGCGGGGCACGGCAGAAAGTGAAATCGCCGTATTTTGCAGGTTGCCGCGAAATTGCGACCACTGATCGGCGACGGTATATTTCTGCGCCGAAGTCGCAAGCAGACCGAGGTGAAAGATTAATAAGAATAGCCAGGTTAAGGAGAACGCTTCTCGTAAAAAAAGCGCTGCAAATCTCGATATGGCTTTCAACGAAAAGAAAAATTTTTTCACCACGGTGACACCGAGACCCAGAGAAGAAACCGATAACCCGGCAGAAAGATTTTGCCTGACCTCTGGGTCTCTTTTTGTTTCTTTCATATTCAAAACGCGCACTGGTAAACCTCCAAAGCTTCGGCCGCGCCGAACGGTCGCGGGTTGAATGTGCCGGTCCATTGCGTCGCGGCGTCGTTTGCAAGCCGCTCTAAATCATCGCGCTTGATTCCGGCTTTGGCTAAACTGTTGGGCAATTTGCCTGCGGCAATCAACGCTTCAAGACGCGAGGCTAAGGCTTCGACCGGGTCTTCTTGGTATGAAATTTTAGCAACTTGCGCGAGTTCTTCATAACGCTGACTGCTGACCGCTCCGTTCCAGCGAACGACATGCGGCAGCATCAAGGCGATGGCATCACCGTGCGATGTGCCGTAATGCGCAGTTAAAGGATTGGCGCAGGCGTGGGTCGCGCCCAGCATGGAATTTTCAATCGCGACGCCCGCAAAATAAGCGCCGAGTTGCATGGCGCCACGCGCTTCAATATCGGTGGGTTCACGCAATACGCGCTCGAAATTGGCTTCCAACAGGCGCCACGCTTCACGCGAAAACATCTCAGAGAGCGGCGTGCGTTTGGTCGTTACATAGGTTTCAACGGCGTGCGAGATGGCGTCAAAGCCTGCGGTTGCCGTCACGCTCGCCGGTTGTGACAGGGTAAGCACGGGGTCGAGAATCGCCACTTTGAAAGCCGCCTTGGGGTCGCCGCAAGCCATCTTGACATGCGTCTCGGTGTCAGAAATCAGCGCATAACATTGGGCTTCGCTGCCGGTTCCGGCCGTCGTTGGAATACCAATCATCGGCAGCAAGGGGTTTGCGGCTTTACCATAGCCCCAATAATCGCGCATGGCGCCGCCGTTGGTGAGCAGGAAATTGATGCCTTTGGCGCAATCCATAGAACTGCCGCCGCCCAGCCCGATAATTGAGTCAATGGCGAGTGAGGCGGCGAAGGCGCGCCCGGCTTCAATCATCCGGGTGTCCGGGTTGACCTCGAAATCATGAAAGTTGAAAACCGTGATGCCCGCTTGTTGCAGAAGTTGCGTTGCCGCGTCAACGTAGCCGCAATCAATTAATCCTCTATCGGAAACAATCAAGGTGCGACGAAACTCAAACCCGGACGCAATCGCGCCCAGTTCTTTGAATCTTCCTTCGCCAAATATGATGCGGGTGTGCTTTTGAAAATCGAATGGCTGCATAGGTGGTTGTCGGTAACCGGTAGTCGGTAGCCGGTATGGTTGATTGACCGGCCACCGACTACCGACTACTGGCTGCTAATTCGCTGGTTTGGGAGTGGCTGGTGTGGTTGATGGTTTTTCGGCGATAGCAAAAAGTTGATTGCGGTTCATGATGAACAAGGCGCCGTTTGCCGGAACGACACTGCCATAAACCGAACTGCCCATATTGACTTCGGCTAAGAGTTTCTTCTCTTTGCCGGCTTGCAAAATGGCAATATCGCCGTCTTCATCGCCGAGATAGACTTTGCCATCGGCGACCAGTGGCGAACCCCACACGGCAGCCAGCATATCGTGCACCCAGTAGACCTGCCCGGTTTTGGCGTCCAGGCAATGTAAAAAGCCGCTGAAATCCGGGTAATAAAGCAAGCCGTCGGCAATCGCGCAGGTGGAAATCGAACGGCGGATTTTTTCGTAATGCCAGACGACTCCGGTTTTGGTGATGTCGCCGCGTTTCGTGGGGTCTATGCAATAGAGATGACCCACGCCTTCGCCATGTTCGGGGTCTTGTCCGTTGGCGATGTACACTTTGTCATTCCAGAGAACCGGCGTGGCAATGACCTCGTTGCGGGTTTTCGGCCACACCGACTCTTTCGGATTCAAATCGAATTCCCAAAGCTTTTTGCCGGTGTTGGCATCATAACCGCGAAGCCAACCGTCGCCTTGTCCGTGAACGACTTGCAGGACGCCGCCCAGCATGCCGACGGCGGGCGATGACCACTGGCCGTGCAGAATGCGATCATCAACCGAATTATCTTCCCAGACGAGTTTGCCGGTTTTTTTGTTGATGGCAATGATGGCCGGAGCTTTCGGAGAGGGAACATTGACGTGGCTTTCATCCTGCCCGTTCGAGGTGCAGATATAAAGCAGATCGCCATACGAGACCGGCGAACAATTCGACATATTGTGCGGTTGCGACCCCACCTCTTCCATCATGTCATATTTCCAGATGATGTCCGGATCAGTTTTTCCGGTCAGTTTTTCATCTTTGTAAGGGCCGTCGTTTTCGTTGTCGCGAAAACCTTCGGTGTCGAGACACATCACTTCGCAGCGGTTGGTTACATAGTACAATATCTTGCCTTCGATGAGCGGCGAAGAACAGACCCCTTGAAAGGGCCAATCGTTGACCCGACCGGCGGGCAGTTTATCATTGACCTGCTGCCATAAAAATTCGCCCGTCGCCTCGTTGAAACACATCAGCACGCCTTTATCCCCGACGTTTTTCGGGTCGCGCGGCGCTTCATTGTTGGTGCCGACATAAACTTGCCCGCCAGCGACCACCGGATTGCCGTAACTTTGCGAACCGAGCGAGGCGACCCATTTGATATTGGTCTTTTTATTGACATCCCAGGTGGACGGCAAGCCTTTCATATTGGAAACCATATTGCGATCGGCGGTGCCGCCCCACATCGGCCAATCACCTTTTCCGGGGTCGGAGGCAAAGGTTTTGTTTCCTGGTAAACGATTTCCCAGTTGACAAACTGTGACGAGTAAAATGGCCATCAGAGCCAGCCGTGATTTTTGCATAAAGCTTCTGACTGCTGAGTGTTGAGTTCTGACTTCTGACTTCTTATTTCGCATTTGGCACCACCTTTATATTATCTATGAAAACTTCATTTATGGCATCGGCATAGATCCCCGGGCTTCCGTGTTTGTTGGGAATCGGATCAATCTTTTCAATCGTCCAGGCGCCGGGTTCCGTTTCGCCGACGGCCCAGGCCTTGCCGCGCACGCGAGTTTTGCCGTCGGGAAGGTTTTGCACTTCAAGTTTCAAATGATACCAGGTGTCCGCTTTCCAGGTGAATGGAACCTTCAGCGTGCGCTTGGTTTCAATTTGCCACGATTGCAATTCCAACCGTTGACTATTACCGAAAAGAATTAACGAATAGCGCTGCGCGACAACCCCTGCGTCACCCATCTGTCGGCGTTTTTCGGTTGCCCGAACATCCGCTTCGACGGTGTAGTTCGACCACTCGGTTGGGCCGATGAACGAGCGCGTGCGCTTAAAGGCGACGGGTTCGGTCTTTTTCACCAGCACTTTATTGCCATCCACCTCGCGCACCGCATATTTGCCGCCCGCATTAATCCAGGATTTCGGTACGCCATCCACGGGAAGGCTGCTGAAATCTTCGCTGAGCGGCAAGGGCGACACCACCCGCACCCGCGAAACGCCGGTAATCCCGGCAACCGTAGCTTTCAACATACCGCCTTGTCCGGGCGTGTCGGCCGCCGCCGTAAATCCGTTAGCGGATGTCGTGCCTTTGAGCCCGTCGAGCGCCCAGGTGGCCGTTGATTCTTCACGAATGAAACGCCCCTGCTCATCAAATAGCCGCACTTTAAAATTCTTGCTTTCACCGATTTTCATAATCACATCGGCCGGAACCACTTGAACGTGCGCAACTTTGGCATCAGCAGGCGCCGAGTCCGCCGAATTCATTTGCGGTTTGAAAGCCGGCGTTTTGCTCTTCTTGCCAATGCAGTAAATGTTTTTGGTGGAGACTAAAAAGATGTGACCGTGAGCAATCGCGGGCGAGCCGATGACCTGTTCATTTGAGGCAATCAAATCATCGCCTTCAGCATTTTGGGTTTCGACTTTTTCAAGCGGCGAGAGTTGATTTTCGCTGAGGACTTCACAACCCGTGGCGCTCGGTTTGAGGATAAAGAACTTGCCGTTTTCAGTACCGACATACAATTTGCCGTCGCCAAAAACCGGCGACGATTTTTGCAAGGTTCCCAACGTTTTGCGCCAGAGTTGTTTGCCGGTATTGATATCGAAAGCGAAAAGATTGGCGCTGTCATCCATCTCATAAATCCGGTCGCCGTCAAGAATCGGCGAAGAGTAGCCGCCGCGAAACCCGGTGACCGTCCATTTGATTTTATCTTTGCCCAGTTTGCCTTTGCCGGTTGCGTCAATTGCCGTCAGCATGCCCATTTCGTTGGTTTCATAATTTTCTTCGCTGTGCGAAGCGATCACCGTCGTGCCGCTGATCACCACACAGTTATTGATGCCGCGTTTGGTGATTGGGTAATTCCAGACGGGCTCGCCGGTATTTACCTTCATCGCATGCACGGCGCCATCTCCGCCGCCAACAATCAGCATGCGAGTGCCGTTGATGGTGGCGACGATGGGGGTTGGATAGACCGTATCGTACGGGCGTTCGCCCGGCGTGCTGACCCATACACAATCGCCGGTGCGTTTATCAAAGGCGTAGAAGCGATGCCGCCGCTGGGCGGTGTCGCCCCATCCGTCAATGATGGTGCTGACGATGACCAGGTTACCTTCAACGATTGGTGAAGTGGTGCGTCCGCCCTGGGTTGTCCAGGCGCCGAACTCATCGGTGAGCGAACGCGACCAGAGGAACTTGCCGTCATAAGACACGGCGATTAATTCATTGCACGCTCCGAAAGTATAGACCGTGCCGGTTTCCGGGTCAGCGGCTGGCGCCGACCAGGCGATGCGGCGCGGCGGCACGTCTGAGGAATAGACATTCGAGCGATATTCCCAGAGCATTTTGCCGCTATCAATATCAAACGCCATCAAGCGTTCCTGCATGGTTTCGCCTTCGCCTGCGGTATTAAAAACGAAGACCCGGTTGCCCAATACGACCGGCGCGGAGCGCCCGCCGAAAGGTTGTTTCCAAACCAGATTTTCGCCTTTCGGTGACCATTTGTCAGGCAATCCTGTTTCAGGTGACGCGCCATTGCGCGACGGGCCTCGCCATTCTGCCCAATCGCTCCCCGCACTACTTTTTGAACTGTTACTGGCGGATTTCGCTGACTTTTGCCCCTGAGCAATAAACGGAACGGCAAAAAGCATCGCTAAAAAGAATGCAAAAAATCTAGCTGTCTTGGTATGCATATTGATTTCGTTAGCCTGTGAAAGTTTAGATAAAAAGCTTATGACTTTTGCCTCGCTTTTACAACGTCAAAATTTCGGCTGGTCATCCACTGGGTTTCAAATCGCTTTGCGCTGAGTAAATTCAAGATATTATTGTGCCCTTGCCTGCGTCAAGTTCAATGCGAGAGACTACTATTGACCAACAAATTCTCGGGCAAAAATCGGTTATGGAAAACCTCGGGCAAATCGGCGAACGAATAAAGAGCTTTCTCGATATTCCCATCTTTAAACTCGGCAACAAAGAGCTGACCCTGTGGTTGCTGATTTATCTAATCGCTTTAATCATCCTGCTCTTTTATGTGAGCGGAAAACTGAAGAAATGGCTCGTTGAAAAATTGCTGGCGCGCACCGAATTGGATATTGGTATTCGCCAGGCGGCCGGAACGATTTTCCGTTACCTGATGGTGGTCATCGGGTTTGTCATTATTTTACAGACCGTCGGCATTGATTTAACGGCCTTGAATATCTTGGCCGGCGCCGTCGGTATCGGCATCGGTTTTGGGCTGCAGAACATTGCCAATAATTTCATGAGCGGGTTGATTATTCTCTTTGAACGCCCGATTAAAATCGGCGACCGCATCGAGATTGGCAAAGTCTCAGGCGATGTCATTCACATTGGCGCGCGCAGCACTTCTGTACTGACCAACGACAACATCACCATCATTATTCCGAATTCAAAATTTATCTCCGAAAATGTGATTAACTGGAGCCGTTATGACCGCAAGGTGCGATTTCGGATTCCCGTAAGCGTCGCCTATGACAGCGACATTCGACTGGTTGAAAAATTGCTTCTGGAGGTTGCCGATGAAAACCCCGATGTGCTGAAAACCCCGGCGCCGGGCGTGCGGTTTTTAGAGTTCGGCGATAGCGGCATGCTCTTTGAACTGCGCGCCTGGTCTTCGAGCCTCTTGCATCGGCAGGGCAAATTGATTAGCTCGATAAACTTCGGCATCTATGATAAATTCAAGCAGCACAAAATAGAGATTCCTTTTCCGCAACGCGAGCTTCGCATGCATGGCGGCGAAGGGGATTTTAAGCAGAAATTTTTAGCCAATGACCCAGCCACGGAAGCTTTCAAGTCCGATATAACTGAGGAATGAGTTATGTTGAAATTAAGAACCCTTAGCGCCATCATCGCGATTTTATTGTCCCTCTCCGCAAGCGCCCAGAACAAAGACGGCAAAGACCCGAACGATGAATTTTTCGCCGCCGCGCGGCACGGCGATATTGCCGCCGTCAAAGCCTTTTTAGATAAAGGCACGGATGTCAACACCAAGACCCGTTATGGCTCGACGGCGCTCTTTTATGCTTGCGACAGAGGCAATGTCGAGATGGTCAAATTCCTTCTCGACCGGGGCGCCGACCCCAATGCCCGGGATACCTTTTACGGCGCCACCCCGATGACCTGGGCCGCCGACAAAGGCCACGTGGAAATTGTCCGCCTGCTTATCGAGAAGGGGTCAAACGAAAAAGGCGATGCCCTTGCCCTGGGCGTTGATAAAGGGTCAATGGAACTCGTGAAAACCGTGCTTGACAAAGGCGGCGTCCCCTCAGGAGCCCTGACCAAAGCGATTACCAAAGCCAACGCGGAAAAGAAAACCGAGATTGCCGAAGCCTTAAAAAAAGCCGGAGCCGTGCCCTTTCAAACCCTCGGGGATGAGGTGCTGAAAAGTTATGCCGGTCTCTATAAAAACGATCAGATCGGTGAATTGACATTTACCGTTAAAGAGGGGAAATTCATCGGACAAGTCAAAGGGCAGGGACCGTTTACCGTCGGCGCGATCAACAAAAACACCTTCACGGCGATAGAATTTGACGGCCTGATGATAGAGTTCAATGTAGAGAATGACAAAGTCACAGGCTTTACCTTGAAACAAGGCGGCGGCACTTTTCAATTCAAAAAAATGGAATAAAATCCGCGTCCTCATTAAAGGCCTGCAAGTCTCGCCTGCACCCTGAGAGCGCAAGGCTCGCCCTAAAATAAATAGCCATCAATAGAAGGTTAAGGTTGGTCTGCGGATGCGGCAAAGCTTGACCTTGCCACTTCGCCCTGCCTTATCGAAAGCCAGATGACCCTGGCCCACGAGGGGCGCGGACTCCATCCAGGGCACGATTTCATTTCGCACCTCGACAAAAATTTTGGCACAATGTTTTATACATTGTTCGCTTGAAGAGGAGGTCTTAGCCTATGGGTTCATCGGTTCATTCGCAATTAACCACGCAAAATATTTCAGAAAATAATGGGCCACAAGACAGCCTTGCGCGTTACCAGAAAATCCGCGAAGCGACCAATAAACTTTGCGCGCCGCTGTCGCCCGAAGACGCGATTGTGCAATCCATAGACTATTGCAGCCCTGCGAAATGGCATCTCGCGCATACCAGTTGGTTTTTTGAAACTTTTATTCTTGAACGCCAGATCAATAATTACCGGCCCTTCAATCCGATGTTTCGCGTGCTTTATAACTCTTACTACAAATCTATCGGCGAACAATATTCGCGTCCGCAACGCGGTTTGATTTCGCGTCCGAGTCTGGCAGAAGTTTATGACTATCGCGAGTTTGTGAATGAAGCGATGCAAGCGTTTTTAGGTGAACGCGAACCGCTCGCCGGTTCGCTTAAAGAAATTTTCGAGACTGGACTTCATCACGAACAACAACATCAAGAACTGATTCTCACAGACCTCAAACATCTTTTCTCGTTCAATCCGCTGCATCCGGTTTATCGCGAACGCGAAGTGCTTTCGGCAACCGAACCTGCGCCGCTTCGCTGGCACGCTTATGATGAAGGGATGCGTTTGATTGGGCACGCAGGCGAGTCGTTCGCTTTCGATAATGAAGAACCGCGCCACCGGGTTTTCGTTGAAGCCTTCGAGCTGGCTTCGCGACTCGTCACCAGTCGCGAGTATTTAGAATTTATGCAAGACGGCGGTTACAAGCGCCCGGAATTCTGGCTCTCGGATGGCTGGGACACCGTGCAGCGGCAAGGTTGGCAAGCGCCGCTTTACTGGCAAGCGCAAGACGAGGTGTGGTTCGCGCATACGCTCGGCGGATTTCGCGAAGTGAATTTAGATGAGCCGGTCAGCCACGTCAGTTTCTACGAGGCCGAGGCCTATGCGCGCTGGGCCGGGGCGCGGCTGGCTACGGAATTTGAATGGGAGGGGGCCGCCGAACCTTTAACCATTGCCGGCAACTTTGTAGAAAGCGATTTATTGCATCCGGCGCCGGCAAGCGAAAATTCAACTGCTGCGCCCGCGCAATTGTATGGCGATGTTTGGGAATGGACCGCGAGTCCTTACTCGCCCTATCCGCGCTTTCAGCCGCGCGGCGGTTCGCTTGGCGAATACAACGGCAAATTCATGTGCAATCAAATGGTCTTGCGCGGCGGCTCGTGCGCCACCCCGCTTTCACATATTCGCGCCAGCTATCGTAATTTTTTCCCGCCCGATGCGCGCTGGCAATTTTCCGGTATTCGTTTAGCGCGCGACGGGCGATAAATGATTGGAATTTCTAGTAGCGGGTCAGGATGAAATAGGTTGGCCAGCGATTGGCGCTAAACAAGTAAAGTCCCGCCCAACGACCAGTAAATAGTGATCTCCGGACAAGTAAAAATTTATCTTCTGATTAGACGGAAAAAGCGGATAACCCGCAATCCGTCTTTTCTGCCCCATCAGAAGATGACCTTGTCCCTGACGACAGACCGCCGTTCTTTTAACGATAAATATTTTCATCCCCCTATTTTCAATCTGACCCATTACCGAATTTCTGGCAAAGTTAGCTATAGTGAACACCTCGCATACAGCGCTATTCGCCTGGGGTAATTTTCCGCCACCGCTTTCCTAAGCTGTGTGATTGTCCCCAATATCAGGCAATTTTTATCTGATAACTTTTAAAATCTGGCTGGCATACCTCTTGCACCTACCCAGGTTTGTGTCAGACAAGGCATAAATTTATCTACACCACAGAGGAAAATTCATCTATGCAATATAAAAAATTATGGATAGCGTTTGGCATCGTCATTATCGTGTCATTCGCTATTCTCGGCGGGTTTGGTTTTAAAGCAATTAAAAATGCTCCTCCGATTCCTCAGCAGGTTGCAACGGCGGATGGGCGTGTCCTTTTTGACTTCCATACCATTCAAAACGGGCAAGGGGTCTGGCAATCGCTTGGCGGGCAGGAAGTCGGCTCCATTTGGGGGCACGGAGCTTATGTCGCGCCCGATTGGTCAGCCGATTTTCTGCATCGCGAATCGGTTTACATTCTCGACAAATGGGCAAAGGGCGATGGCGCAACTAGCTTTGCGGCGCTCTCTGTCGAACAACAAGCCGGGTTGCGCGCCCGCCTTCAACAGGAGATGCGCGCCAATACCTATGACCCGGCGACCGGGCGCATTATTATTGGCGCAGAACGCGCCGATGCCTTTGAGGCAATGAATATTTATTACGCCAATATTTTTGCCGAAGGTCGTGACGAGTATGCGATTCCGCGCGGCGCATTAACGGATGTAACCAAAGCGCGCGAGCTAAGCGCCTTCTTCTGGTGGACCTCTTGGGCAGCCTCAACCAATAGACCGGGCAGCAATATCTCTTACACACAGAACTGGCCCCATGAACCGCTGGTCGGCAACCAGATAACCGGCGACTCTGTGGTCTGGAGCGTGATTAGTTTTGTGCTCTTGCTTGCAGGCGTTGGCGGAATGGTTTGGTATTTCGGTTCGCAGGAACGCGAACCGGCGCTGGAACAATTACCCGCCAATGACCCGTTGCTCGGCTGGCAGATGACGCCTTCGCAACGCGCCACCATGAAATATTTCTACACGGTCGCGGCGCTCATTGTCGCACAGGTCGCGCTCGGCGCTATCTCGGCGCATTACGGCGTTGAGGGTTCAAGTTTTTACGGCATTCCGTTAGACCAATGGTTGCCTTATTCGGTGGCGCGTACCTGGCACACCCAACTCGGACTGTTCTGGATTGCGACTTCGTGGCTCGCCACCGGGCTCTATGTCGCGCCGGCCGTAAGCGGCTATGAACCGAAAGGGCAAAAGCTGCTGGTCAATCTCCTCTACGTTGCCGTGCTGCTGGTTGTCGTCGGCAGCCTGAGCGGCGAATGGCTCGGCATCAAGCAATTCTTAGGAAAATACTGGTTCTGGTTCGGTTCGCAAGGTTACGAATATGTTGACCTCGGACGGTTCTGGCAAATTCTGCTGTTTGTCGGCCTGGTCTTCTGGCTCTTTTTGATGTGGCGAGCCTTGAAGCCTGCGCTGGCGCGACGCGACGAAAATCGTTCGTTGCTGATGCTCTTTCTGGTCGCCAGCATCGCCATTCCGCTGTTTTATGCAGCCGGATTGATGTACGGGCAACACAGTCATTTGTTGACCGCAGAATATTGGCGCTGGTGGGTTGTGCATCTGTGGGTTGAAGGGTTTTTTGAAGTCTTCGCCACCGTTGTGATTGCCTTTCTCTTTACGCGCTTAAAATTATTATCCATTGTCACGGCAACGCGCAGCGTCTTGTTTTCAACCGTCATCTTTCTATCGGGCGGCATCATCGGCACCTTTCATCATCTCTATTTTGCCGGCACGCCCAATTTTGTACTGGCCTTCGGCGCGGTCTTCAGTGCGCTGGAAATCGTTCCGCTGGTGCTTATCGGATTTGAAGCCTGGGAAAACATTCGCCTGGCGCGCGCCAAAGCGTGGATGGCAAGTTACCGCTGGCCCATCTATTTCTTCATCGCCGTGGCGTTCTGGAATTTTGTCGGCGCGGGACTCTTCGGCTTTTTAATTAACCCGCCGGTGGCGCTCTACTATATGCAGGGCCTAAACACCACGCCGGTTCACGGACACACGGCGCTCTTCGGGGTTTACGGCATGCTCGGCATCGGACTGATGCTCTTCTGCCTGCGCGGGTTGAAAGCGGCGCAGACCTGGAAAGAGTGGCCGCTTAAGGTGGCCTTCTGGACCATCAATGGCGGACTGGCTTTGATGGTGCTGCTCAGCCTCTTGCCCATCGGCTTGATGCAGACCTGGGCGGCGGTTGAATACGGCACCTGGTATGCACGGTCGGCGGAATTTTTGCAGACCGGACTGATGAACAATCTGCGCTGGATGCGCGTCGTTGGCGATTCGCTCTTTGCCATCGGCATTGTGGTTCTCGGTTACTTTATCTTAGGACTGGTCACCGGACACTCGTTCAGCAAACCGCAAAAAGTATCTTCGGGCGAAGAGTCCGCTTCGGGAATATCGAAACCCAATTTTGTTCCCGGCGATTAGGCAAATAAAATGGAGCAACAGAGATGTTGCTCCATTTCTCAACCGCATTCTTTTATCAATCCACCGCAACCTTCATGAAAAAAAGCCAGCGCGTCACCGCTAAACAGGGACGCGCTGGCTTGAGCGGTTTTAACACCCAGTGGAGGAAATTATT
>JBIOWC010000648.1:0-21468 GCA_044868105.1 Blastocatellia bacterium | reverse complement strand
CATTTAAATCGTGAAGAGTATTCGCAAGCCGAAGAACAGTTCAAAGCCGCCATCAAACTCAATCCGCGCTCGTCCTGGGCCTGGTACAACCTGGGATTGATTTATATGGCGCAACAGAATTGGGAACAGGCAAGAGATAAATTCACACAGGCCCTGGCAGGCGACCTTGAACCCGCCTGGATTGAAGTCTGGTCTTATATTTACAAGGGCAATTCTTATGATGCCGAAGGTCCCGATGGGCGTGAACGCGCCGTTAAAGAGTATGAAAAAGCCCGCGCCACCGGTATGGGTTATAACAACGCACAACAAGCTGTCGAAAAATATTTAGCGCAACCTTATAGGCGCGAGCGCGGTTCAACGAAGTCCACAACATAATTCGGATGCGTCGCGTACCGGCTGAAGCACGATTTGCATTCAGGCGTTACGCGACGCTCCGAATTGCTCCTCCAACCTCGGTGCCGGAAGGTATCAACCGATGAATAAAATCTTTCTCTTCCTCTGCATCATTTGGCTAACCGCTTTCGCCCTGCCTCACGACCTTAACGCCCATTCGGAAACCACCCCGGCTTTTGCCAAGTGTTTGGGGCGCACGCCCTGTGAAGCGTGCAAGAATTGTTCAAAGTGCAAACACTGCCACGAAGATGGCGGCACTTGCGGAATATGTAAACCGCCCAAAAAACCTTAGCCTCAGAACCATCCCGAACGCCTTGCCAAGCGCTCAATTTCAAAATAACCTACCTCTTCGCCGCTCAATCAAACAACCCAATAGAAAGTTAAGGACATGAAAAATAAATCGGATTCCCCTAAAGGTCGCAGAGGTTTTCTCAAACTCACCGCGCAAGCTATGGCTTTTGCCGGCTCAATTGTTGGTTCTCCTCAAGGGGCGCCTGCTGAACCGTCCTTTGCTGTCAAAGATTTTGAACTTGAAGAGATAACCATTAACGAGTTACAAGCCGGAATGAAGTCCGGCAAATACACGGCGCGCTCACTGGTTGAGATCTATCTGGCGCGCATCGAAGAGGTTGATAAGAATGGACCCAAGGTAAATTCCGTCATTGAAGTCAACCCCGATGCCCTCGCCATCGCCGAAGCTTTGGACAAGGAGCGACGTGAAAAAGGCTCTCGTAGCCTGTTACACGGCATTCCTGTTTTAATCAAAGATAACCTTGATACCGCTGACCGCATGCGAACCTCTGCCGGTTCGCTGGCGCTTGGCGAATCCACGCCAGCAAAAGATTCCGTCGTCGCGCAAAAACTGCGCGAAGCCGGCGCCGTCATTTTGGGAAAAACCAACTTGAGCGAATGGGCAAACTTTCGCTCCACCCATTCAACAAGCGGGTGGAGCGGGCGCGGCGGACTCACAAAAAATCCTTATGCGCTTGATAGAAATCCTTGTGGGTCGAGTTCAGGGTCAGGCGTTGCCGCAGCGGCAAATCTCTGCGCGGTGACCATCGGAACGGAAACCGATGGGTCAATCGTCTGCCCATCGAATATGAATTCCCTGGTTGGCATCAAGCCGACAGTCGGGTTGGTTAGCCGCGCCGGTATCATTCCGATTTCACAAACCCAGGACACCGCGGGGCCGATGTGCCGAACCGTGACGGATGCGGCAATTCTGCTTGGCGCAATTACCGGCATTGACCTGCGCGACTCCGTCACCCGACAAAGTCGCGGCAAATCAGTCACGGACTATACCAAATTTTTAGATGCCAACGGTCTTAAAGGTGCGCGGCTTGGCATCGTGAGAAAATCGTTCGGCTTTAGTGATAAGGTTGATCGGTTGCTCGGTGAATCCATTGACGCAATGAAACGCGCAGGAGCGGTGATAGTTGACCCGGCAAATATTCCGCACGTCGGCGAATACGACGCATCGGAGTTTGAAGTCTTGTTGTATGAATTCAAAGCCGGGCTGAATGCTTATCTCGCATCACTCGGCAAAAACGCGCCGGCCAAAACGTTGAAAGATTTGATTGAATACAACAACAAACACCAGAACACCGAAATGCCCTATTTCGGACAGGAAATTTTCATCCAGGCTGAGGCGAAAGGCGACCTCAAAAGCCCTGCTTATTTAAAAGCTTTGGCAAAAAATATTCGCTTGTCGCGCGCCGAAGGGATTGATGCCGTTATGGTCAAACACCAGCTTGATGCGTTGGTTGCCCCGACGGGTGGCCCACCCTGGACAACCGATCTGGTGAATGGCGACCATTTTGGCGGGGGGTTATCAACCGCGCCCGCGGTCGCCGGTTATCCGCATATTACCGTTCCGGCCGGTTATATCTTCGGTTTACCGATTGGCATTTCATTCGTCGGTAGAGCTTATACGGAAGCGACCTTAATCAAAATTGCCTACGCGTATGAACAACTGACGAGGTTTCGCAAGCCGCCGAAATTTTTACCGACTGCCGATTTAAGATAATAATAAATTCAGGAAGATGATAATTAAGCGCGCCTTTGCAAATTAAGTTGCGCGCTTTTTTATTGTCTGGTTTCTGAAAATTAAAATTTCCAGAGCGAACACCAAAGTTAAACCGGCGGGCAAATAAAAGAGCCAGGCATTACCGAAGCGATTCATCGCCAAGCCCGATACGGCGGGTCCCATCAGGCTACCGATGCCAAACATTAACGAAAAGAGCGCATTCGCCGCGCCCAGTTTTTTAGGGGTCATGGTTTCGCCGATGAGGGAAAGCGCCACCGGATAAAAACTCCCGGCTGCGGCTCCGAGCAGCGCGCCGGTAATTAAAAAGCTTTGCCAATTGGCGCTCGTCGGCATCACAGCAAAAACCGCCGCGACAATTAAAGCGCAGATAAACAGCACGCGGCGTTTACCAAACCGGTCAGCCGCATGACCGATGGGCACCTGACTGAGAATCGTTCCGATAATCACCGCGGTAATAATGCTGCCCATCGAAGTTTCGCCGATCCCTAAGTTTTTCAAGTAGAGTGGAAATAGCGTAACGAGTGAAGACATGAGGTAACCATAGAGCGCCCCTGACGAAACTGGCACCACAAGCGCCGATGAAAGATGGGCGAATCCAGCTTCAGCGTGATGACCATCTTTACCCGTATGTGGAACGAATATGGTGACGGCGACGGCAGCAAAGACGCTGAACAAGCAACAAGCATAAAACGGCAGCCCGTGTTTGATGCCGAATAACAGGGCGCCGGCCAGTGGCCCCAAAGCCCAACCGAGTCCGACGGATAGAGCGTAATAACTCATTCGTCTGGCGCGCTCGTGGGGCTGGCTAAGTTGCCCTATCATGGTTTCTGTTGCCACAGAGATTGCCGCAGCGCCTAGGCCTTCAATGAATCGCAAAATAAAAAAGAGCGCAATTGAATTGATAAACGCAAAGAGGGCCAGCGACACGCCGTATACCACGAGTCCCCAGATTAAAAATGGTTTGGGCCCCGTCCGGTCAATCCACGCGCCGATGGGAAACGAGGCAAGCGTGAAGGCCGCAAACATCGTGGTGCCTACCAACCCGACAATAACGCTGCTGGCTCCGTGTTCGGCTAGAACAATTGAGATAAGCGGCGCCACCAGACCTACGCCAAGATAGCTGATGGCAATGCTGACATAAATGGCTAAGAAAGCTTTATGAATTGCAGGTGGTGAATGGCGGGTTGGGGATTGTTGCATACAAAAAAGGTGGCGTAAAAATATCAAACCGAAGCAGCAGTCATTGGACTTTCCGGTTGAGGAGCCAATGGCTAAGACCAGACTCATCAGGTTGCAAAAAGTTCTTTGATTGCTTCTATATTTTGAGTCGAACCAAGCGCCAGCGCGAGTTTGATTCTGGCTTTCTGTCCATTCAAAAAATCTGCGAAGATAACACCGAGTTGGCGCAGTTGTTTGCCGCCGCCTTCATATCCATAGCTATCGAAGACGCGACCGCGAGGGCAACGCGAGGTCAAGACCAAAGGAATATTTTTGTTGATGGCTCTTTTTATTCCTTCCAAACAGGCCGGTGGCACATTGCCGCGCCCCATTGCTTCAATCACCAAGCCTTTTGCACCGGCCTCAATGGCTGCGTTAATCAGCGTTGAATCAACCCCGGCGGCGACTTTAATCAAAAAGATCGGTTCAACAATTTTCGCGGTCTTCAGCAGTAGCCGGCCAAGCGGCGCGCGGCGCAAAATGACCGCGCCTTTATCAATTACGCCGAGCGGTCCAAAATCGAGGCTTTGAAATGAATCAACCGATTCGGTGTGAGTTTTGGTCGCCTCGCTCGCCGCGACAATCGTCTCATTCATTACCACCATGACCCCTTTATTCTGTGCCGCATCAGACAAAGCAACCCGCACGGCTGAGAGCAAATTCGGCGGCCCGTCCCAAGCCGCTTCGGAACTGTTGCGCATTGCTCCGACAAAGACCACAGGTTTTGGGCTGGCAATGGTAAGGTCGAGAAAAAATGAGGTCTCTTCCAAAGAATCCGTGCCATGAGTGACCACCACGCCATCAATCTCATCACGCGCTAAGGTTTCCTGAACCTGGTTGGACAAATCCAACATGTCGCCGAGCTGCCAATGCGGACCTGGCAATCTACCAAAATCAATTATCTCGGCTTCGGCTTCAAGGGCGATTTCCGGCACATTACCGATAATCTCTTCGCCAGAAAGCGCCGGCACAGCCGCGCCCAGCGCCGGGTCAATCTTCATTGAAATTGTTCCGCCGGTAAAATAGATGGCGATGCGCTTTTTATCATTCGTCATGGGTTATTGGTCCGTAACAAGATAACAAAATTTACAAAGGCAACGGCTATTGGTCTGCTCCCTTTCTTCCCTTCCTCTTTATGTACTCACTTTTATCGCCGCGCCCATCATCGCCTCTTCGAGTCTAGATAAATCCGTCGCGCCGCCTTGCGCCATTTCCGGTTTACCGCCGCCGCGCCCGCCGGTCATCTGGCAAACTTCCCCAAGCAGTTTCCCCATGTTCTCTGTCAAATTTGCAGAACGCGCAAAGACCAATCGCGCGCCGGTTGCATCTTTTGTCGCCAGCAAGGCAATTACCGATTCCTTTCCGATAAGTTTGGAAGCCAGAAAACGAAGCTCTTCGGCGTCCCGATTGTCGAAAATCATTTTGATAACCTTCACCCCTTGGGTTTCAGGCGTGGCGTCTAACAACTGACCGGCTTCGGCAGTCATCGCTAAATCAAGCAACTCTTTGATACGTTTTTTAAGCGTCCTATTTTCTTGAAGCGCCTTTTCAACCAGCGGCACAGCGCTGTCTCTGGCAGCGCTAAATAATTGCGCCGTGTTTACGGCCGATTGATGCGCCAATCGGTAATCTTCAAGCGCGCGATGCCCGCAAACAAATTCAACACGCGTCAGATTGCCCTTCACACGCTCATAGGATTTAATGGCGATCAGTCCGATTTGCCCTGTCTGTTTCGCGTGCGTGCCCCCGCAAGGCGACCAATCAAAATCTTCTATTTCGATAACGCGAATCTGGCCGCTGACGGCGCTCTCTTTTCTAAGCGGTAACTGTGCGGCTCCTTCTTCATCAACAAGATGAACGCGCATCGGACGATTTTCAAAAATTATGGCATTGGCAATCTCTTCGGCTGCCCGCATCGCTTCATCGCTTGGCGCCGCCATCTCTATATCAATCGTCGAACTTTGCGTGCCCAGATGAAACGAACGGGTCTCGGCGTTCGCGGCTTGAATGAAAGCTTGCGAAAGAATGTGTTGCCCACTGTGTTGTTGCAGGTGGTCTAAACGGCGATGCTGATCAATACGGCCTTCGACAGTTTGTCCGACTGTAAACTGTCCTGGTTGATTTACCAGATGATAAATTTTTCCCTGGTCATCTTCGATTACTTCAACAACCTCAATCTCATTCAGTTTACCGGTGTCAAAAGGTTGTCCGCCGCCTGTCGGATAGAAAGCTGTGCGTTCCAGTAAAATTTTATCGTTGCCTTCTGCGTTTTCGACTTCCATGACCTTGGCTTGAAATTGTAGAAGCGAGGAATCTGTGAAATATAGCTTTTCGGTAGTAGTCATATTGATTACCCAAAATTAGAGTACGCCTTGTTGGCGTCCGCCTAACTTAACATGAATTGAATGTGAATCGAAAGCTACGCTTTCGCGGTCAAAATAAAAAAGCTGGAGCCCCAGATAGCTACCTGAGGCTCCAGCTTTTTCAACTCTCAATTGATGTCGTACTATCCTTTACCTACCTTTAACTGGTTCGTCACACTCTTAACCCCATCTGTTGATTTAGCAATGCGCTCGGCTTCCTGTTTCTGTTCCTTCGTTTCAACTATACCGCGCAAGGTAACAATTTGATTATTCACATCAACATTAATTTTGCGTTGGGGAGTATCTGAATCACCAATGAGTTTTGCAACAATCTTCGTGTGAATCCAGGCATCTTCTAAAGTATCACCTATCGAATCACCCGAACGTTTTGCTTTATCACGCGCTTCTTTTGCCATGTCTTCAGTATAACCTTCGCGTGTAACCTCACCGGTTTTAACTTCCACCTTATCTGAGACAATTAATCCCGCTTGTGCGCTTTTTGCCAGTTCAACGGCTCTGGTTCTTAACGCTGGCGAATTAACAGTTCCTGAAATTGTTGCAGTATTGGTATCTGAATCTGCATCCACACCTAAATTGGCAGCTTTCAATTGCGCATCAGAATTTATTTTGGTTTTGATGACATTTTCCAGTTCTGCATCAGTCATCTTTGCAGGTTTATCAGAACTTGTATGAACAGTTTCGCAGGCTGAAAAAAGCGCTATACAAAAGACAAAAATTCCAATTGCAAAAAGATTTTTCTTCATCTTGCCCTCCTTGAAGCTGATTAGAGGATTAACGGGATGATAGTTTTTGTTAACCCCTATCGCCCAATTTTCTTTCCGATTTCTTCAATACCTTCCCCAACCTTGCGCCGGGCTTCACCAATATTTTCCTGCACATTTCCCTTTACTTGGTCGGCCTCGCCCTCAGACTCCAGGTCGGGATTATTTGTCCACTCACCTACTTTTTCTTTGACCTTTCCTTTAATGTCTTTTCCTTTGCCTTCAACTTCATCTTTATTCCACATAAAAATTCCTCCTTAATATTTCTCAATTTTTTTACATTGAGCAATTCGATGTTCTTCACTTATCCATACTCTCATCCCGTTTTGCGATTCACCTGAATCACATCCTGGTAATGTGCAAACTCGATGCCACGTTCTTACAGGGTTCTTTCGTGGCCGGCTATAACATTACCTATGAATAAATAAATTTGGCTTTAACAGGTCACTTCCAAGAGGTTTTCTCAAATTATGTTCCGGCTCGATTCAGATTGTATTTTTGAGATACATCAAAGAGGTACATCCGGAGATTCTTTATTTCATTCGCAAACCATCCAAGCGGTCACAGAGTTTGAATTCATAAAATCAACTTGTCTCGATTTGTTTCAGCAAGGTTGTACGATTCTCCGTCATTAAATTTATATTCACACTCTTTTGATTCATTGCTCGCCAAATTAAGCCAATCTATTTTTCAACAACCACTTAACTCAAGCAAAACCCCCTCATCGGGCAAAGGCATATCAATTGCTCTCACTCTCAGCGTGAATGCAAAAACCGAATTAAATTGAGGGTGAATTTATGAATACTGCAAAAATTATAAGACAAGAATTTGACTCAAGGGTTTTTACTACACTGCAAACCGTCAATGTACCGCAAGAGGTGATTGATGGATTGCCCATTGATAAAAGCGTTTATATTTACCGACCCGTACATGAGGTGTATAGCTTCTGGCGCAAATTAGAAAACCTGCCTCAAATCATCGGGGCGCTTGAAAGCGTCAAAGTTAAAAACCTGCGACATTCCCGTTGGATGATGAAATCGCCCTTTGGCGGCTCGCTTGAATGGAAAGCGGAAATTACCGAGGAGCACCCGAATGAAATGATTCGCTGGTCTTCTCTGAAAGGTTCCGATATTGCCAACGCAGGAACCATTCAATTTGAACCGATGCTCGACGGTAAAGGAACTGAAGTTCATCTACAGTTCACCTATCGCCCGCCGTTCGGCCGATTTGGGTTATGGGTAGCCAACCTCTTGGGTTATTCCCCGGAAAAAATGGTTGAGGAAGCGCTGTTCCTGTTAAAGGACACGCTTGAAGAACAAGGCCGAGCCGATACGCTGGAATTGCCGGTCTATGCTGCTTGAGATTATTTACCTATGCAAATTTTACAGAGCCGGCCCTCACCGCTTTGTAAACCATTTGCATAAAGCTTCGAGAGAAGGAGACCTGAAATGGATTTTATTAGCAACATTGCGGAGATCCGTGACCGCGCACGAAAGAAGATAGAAGATGGCGCTCTAACGGAAGATTATGGTTTAGATGCCGAACAAGTGATTAACATTTTGAATGAAGCGCTTGCCACAGAGATTGTCTGTACCCTGCGTTACCGATTTCACTATTTCGCCGCCACGGGCATTCATTCAGCAGCCGTGGCCGAAGAGTTTTTAGAACATGCTAACGAGGAACAACAACACGCCGATATGATTGCGCGGCGCATTAAACAACTCGGCGGCAAACCGGAAATGAATCCGGCGATTGTCTCTAAATTGGCGCATAGTGAGTACAAAGAAGGTAATACCCTGGCGGAAATGTTGCGCGAAGATTTGATTGCTGAACGCATTGCCATTGAAACCTATCGAGAGATGGTGAACTACTTCGGCACCAAAGACCCAACCTCACGTCGCATGATAGAGGAGATTCTCGCAGTGGAAGAAGAGCATGCCGATGAACTTGCAGACTTGCTCTTCGCAATTGAACCCGATAGCGAAAAAGCGCGTCGTTTTTACTTTAAGGATGAAATTCCCGGAAAAGCAGAAACGGCAAAACCAGCGGCGGCTTCAAAGGCGGCCGCAGCCCAAAAGAGAAACGGCAAATAAGTCGGTTCTCGTAAATCAGAAAACATAGGAGAGGAGAAATACCATGTTGTGGACACTTTTGGTTGTTTTATTAGTTTTATGGTTACTTGGATTAATCGGTCACGTAGGTGGCGGTTTGATTCATCTTTTATTGGTGGTTGCGTTAATCGTATTCATCATTCAGATGGTTTCAGGTCGTCGCACGGTGGTCTAAATCCGGCAATGACTTTCCAGTAAGTCGGGCAAACTTTGGGTAATGGGAAAAAAGTTTGCCCTTTTAATTATCCCTAAAAGAAGGAGAGTGAGATGAAACTGAAAGCATTGATTTTATCAAGCGCACTGTTGTTGATACTCTCTGTTGTACCAACCCTTGCTCAAGTCGTAGAAGTTAGAACCACGCAGGTGGTGATCGCAAAACGCGCCACCGTGGCCATCAAATATCCCGAAAATAACGGCACCTCTGTTGATCTGATTGGCACAGCTGTTTTACCACGCACCAGAGGCAAAGCCGAAGTCAAACGCAAAGATGGACGCACCCGCATCAATCTTGAAATTGATAATTTGGAAAACCCGCAAAATCTGGGACCCTACTATACCACTTATGTGCTCTGGGCGGTGGCGCCGGAAGGTCAAGCAGATAATCTTGGCGAACTCTATGTTGATGGCAATAAAAGCAAGATTGAAGTTACCACCACTAATCAAACTTTTGGACTTATTATTACCGCAGAACCGCACGGTCAGGTTAAATTGCCCAGCCCAGTAATTGTTGCTGAAAATATTCTACGCAAAAATACCGAAGGCACATTCACTTCAAGCCAAATCGAATATCGGGGCGACAGCGGGGTTTATTATGTCGCAAAGGATAGATCTGTGGCGGCTGACTTTTCGACGCCGCTGATTATTTTGGGGGCGCGTCGTTCAGTTGAAATTGCTCGTCGAGCGGGTGCAGATGATTTTGCGCCGAACGAGCTTCGACAAGCGGAAATCAAGCTCGCCGCCCTTGAAACTATTTGGACGCATCATCGCGGTCACGAAAAGATGTATGCCGGTGAAGCGCGCGATGCCATTCGCCTCGGTGAATTGGCCAGAAGTTTATCGGTTGAACGCGCCGAACAGGCCCGCCTTGAGGCCGAGCGTCGCGCTGCGGCCGGAGCCCTTGCCCGTTCACAAGCCGAAACGGACCGCGCCCGCACCGAAGCCGATAGTTATCGCGCCGCTTTAGAGCGTTCCGAGAATGAGTTGTCAGCCGCTCGCCACCGCGCCGAACAAGCCCAGACCGAAGCTGAACGCGCCAAAGCCAATGAAGAGGTCGCGCGCCTGGAAGCTGAACGCCAACGGCTGGAAAAAGAAGAAGCGAAACAACAATCCGCGCAGGCTCAAGTTACAGCCGAACAGGCGCAACGCGATGCCGAACAGGCAAAACGCGAGCGCGATGCCTTGCAACAACGACTCTATGTTTCGATTGCTGCAATCTTGGATACCAAACGCGAAGCGCGCGGTTTGATTGTTAATCTTTCCGATGTGTTATTTGATTTCAACAAAGCGACCTTGAAACCCGGCGCCAGAGAGAAACTCAGTAAACTTGCAGGTATTTTGCTGGCCTATCCGGGCGAATATCACATGGAAATCGAAGGCCATACGGATTCCGTAGGTTCGGATGACTATAATCAGAAACTTTCGGAAGACCGGGCCGCATCGGTACGCGATTATCTGGCGCAAGCCGGCGTACCGTCAGAAAAAATTATTGCCGTGCGCGGATTTGGAAAGACCAAACCGGTAACTACAAATGACACGGCCGAAGGGCGGCAAATGAATCGGCGGGTTGAGATTGTCATTGCGGATAATGAAACGCTCGCGCCGGCCAGTTTGAACCGCCAAAATTAAAGCCCGTCTTGGCTTTAACCTAAAGCGCGAAGGTATCAAATGGGTCTCAGAGATTGAAATCCATTTCAATGATGCCTTCGCGTTTTTTATTTTGGCGACTCCAGCAAGGTGAATAACTCCCTCGGTCCTTGAAGATTGAAAAGGTCATTCCGGTTATCAGCTATTTGCATAACCAGCTTTGCGGCTTTCAACGCTTCATTCCACGAAATAAATGATTGTTCGAACTGTTCAAGCTGGTATTCGGAAAACCTTTCAACATCGGCTTTGGTAGGCAGCCGATTTAACAACGAGGCCAGGCGTTTCAACTCCATCTGTAATTTCCGTTTGGCAACCTTTCCGGCTTTGCGTGGAATCGCTTGCGGCAAGGGTTGCTGGTAGGCTTCAATGCGCCGCACCGCAGCGTTGATATAGGCGGCATCCTGTTCAATGGCAATGAAATTTCGACCTAATCTTCGAGCCACCAGCGCCGTGGTGCCGACACCGGCAAAGGCATCTAACACCACATCACCGGCCGTGGTCGTCAATCGAATGATCCGGTCAATTAACGCTTCCGGCGTCGGACACGGGTGCCCTTCAATCAACGCGGCGCGACGACCCGCGCGGCGGTCGCGCGGAATGTCATGCCAGATGTCTGTGAGTTCCCCGCGCCAGGTTGAAGCCGAAGCGCGACGTTTGCGCATACAGGCGCGACGATTGCAAACATCTGCGCGGTCGGGTGGAAAGACCGCTTCATCGAAGGGCTGCCAGCCTTCTTCCATTGAGCAGTAGTTGAATCGCGCCGCCGCTTTCCCTTTGGTGAAATAAAGCAGGCTGTAATGCGCAGGCATCAAAACGCCTTTCGGTTCAGGCAATGAATTCCAGACAATCCAGTTTTGTAAATAGAGGTCTTTTGAACGGCTCAAAAAATCGGCGAGATAGACCGCCCATTTCGGCAAATTTAATATCATCAATGCGCCGCCCGGTTTCAACACGCGCTCGTATTCCACAAGCCAGCGTTTGCACCAGCCCACATAATCGCTTACCGATTGGGCATCCTGGTATCCATTATAAGCTTTGGTCAAATTGAACGGCGGGTCGGCAAACGCCAGATCAATCGTTTGTGAAGGAATCGCTTTTAACACTTCAAGACATTTGCCGCTATGCAATTGATTGATGAGCGCGTCGGGGAGTCGGCGCGGCTTTTTTATATTGCGTTTCATCCAGCGGAGCGGGTCGAAAGGAAAGAGCGGCACATTTTGATAGGTTCCGGTAGGCGAAATCGTTTCATCAAGCGCGAAAAAAAGTAAATGATTTCTGTCAAAGCTGTAGGCGAGTTGCAAAATACGCTCGAAGATTTCAGCCGGCATCAATTGCCCGGCATCCACTACCAAATCCATCCAGACATCGGAAAGCGCGACCCCCTGAGGATTCATTAAATGGGCTTTGCCCCCCCAATCTTTTAGCGTTTTACCACAGGCGCGGCATTGCGAATGCGCCACCCGAAGGCGATTGATTGGTGCGCCGGATTTGGCAAAAAGCAATAAGCCCTTGTGCTCAGATCTGAGACGTGCCGGGTGATTTTCCGAGGCCGTGCGAATGGTTATCCAGTAACGAAAATCGAGCCCTTCAGCGAGCCGAACGGCATAGCGCGCCAGCAGTGCCGGCGCGCCATAAACAAACATCAAGCCCTTTTCAGATAGCGTAAGCGCCGCCTGGCGCAATTGACTGACGTGGTGGTCAAAGGTCTGCGGCGACTGGCAGGTATTGACATTAAAAGCCGGCGAGCGGTTTTGCGTTTTGGTGGCGATAGATACCACGCAAACATCAAATGGATTGCCGTTAAAATCAAAATCCGTATGAAAGCCCGCCTGCTTGGCGAGCCCTTTCAATTGCTCAAAGTTCTCCATTCCGCGTTTGTCTTTTTCCGTGTGATAGTTGGGCGGTTATGATGCATTAGGCTTCTGAGAATTACAAGTCTCTCGCTGCTGCTTTCAATAAAAGCTCAGGCGCTAAACCAAAGTTATTCAATTCTCGTCATCGAAAACAACCACCCAGAAGGTACAAGCGCAACCGTTATTCGGCGGCTTTATGGTGGTTGATTTTTCTTAGCCCCTTTCACGGCGAGCAATTCCCCAACCACGCTGCTCGTTTTAATATTGGTATTGCTAACCGGACACGCCAACGCTCAAACACAAGGCGGTAAGTTGCAGTCCGCAGCCTCGGTTGGCCCACTCTTCTCTACCCCTCATTTAACTTTGCAGTTGGCTCAGCAACAGACTATGCTCACATTCACCAATCAGTCATCGCCATCCATCTAGATGAATTTATAAACGGCTCCCCCAGATACATATAAATTCGGTTAGAAGTTCAGCCCTGCGCTTCCCTGTATTATTTATTGCTCACTACCCTCTGCTAAGACAGCATCCGCAAAACCGCAGACAGGGAAAAGCGGATAACCGTTTAGCGCTTATCAACAGGAGGACTGTCCATGAAAAAATATAAGCTTGCAGTTTTATCACTTGCGGTAATCGCATTCACCTTTTTCGCTTTTACATCGCAAAGCTCAGCGAATGAAGATTCAACCGACACGGCGTTGCGCGCAGTACTCAATCAACATCGCTTCACCGGCAGAATCGAAACGACTCTGGAAAAACGACTCGGTCGCAAAATTGATCATCAACTCGCTGAACTTGGGCGTATGCTCTGGTTTGATACCTTGACGGGACTCAACGACGACAACAGTTGTTCAGGGTGTCATTCGCCCACCACGGGTTTTGGCGATACCCAATCAATCGCCATCGGCATTGATAATAACGGACTGGTCGGCCCGCATCGCGCCGGTCCGCGCAATCAACGGCGCACCCCGATGGCCATCAACACGGCATTCTTTCCCAACCTGATGTGGAATTCGCGTTTTGCAGCGTTGTCAAATGACCCATTTGATAACAGCGCCGGGTTTCAATTCCCCGCCCCCGAAGGCTTAAGCTTATCGAATCTGCCACACTTGCTCGTGGCGCAAGCCTTCATCCCGCCGACCGAGCGCGTCGAAGTTGCGGGGTTCGATTTTCCGGGCGACAATTTTGCCATTCGCGCAGAAGTCCTCAATCGTTTGAATGCCTCGCCGGACTATCGCAAATTATTCAGCAAATCATTTCGCGAAGTGAAAGCCGGGGCGCCCATCACCTTTGACATGTTCGGTAAAGCGATTGCCGAATTTGAATTCATATTGGTTTTCGCCAATGCGCCGTTTGACCGCTACGCCCAGGGGGATAAAAATGCGTTGACCGAAGAGCAAAAGCAGGGCGCGCTGCTCTTTTTCGGCGCGGCGCGTTGCGTCGAATGCCATGCCGTAGCGGAACAGTCGAACGAAATGTTCAGCGATTTTGCGCCGCACGTCATTGGGGTTCCACAAATTGCACCGACTGTCGGCAATGTTACCTTTGATGGAGTCGGTCAAAACGAGGACTTCGGTTTGGAACAGGTAACGGGCAACCCGGCTGACCGTTATAAATTTCGCACCTCACCGCTTCGCAATGTCGCGTTGCAACCGACCTTCTTTCACAATGGCGCGTTCACCCGGTTGGAAGATGCCATTCGCCATCATTTGAATGTTCAGGCATCGGTGATGAATTATTCGCCGAATGCCGCCGGCGTGGCTGCCGATTTGATTGCGCCGAGCGGCATTAACGAGGCGGTGCTTGAACGACTTGACCCGATTCTTGCAAATCCGATACTGCTCAGCGAAACAGAGTTCAACCAACTCGTCGAATTCGTTCGCAACGGCTTGCTCGATTCGCGTGCAACTCCAACCAGGTTGCGTAAACTGATTCCCCGTTCAGTGCCGAGTGGCAGACCGGTGTTAATCTTTGAATGAGGCAATAAAAGCCCGGTTAAAAAGCTAGTTTAAATAGCCACAAAAGCGCACCGGAAAATATATCGTTGGTGATTTAAATGGATTTGTGGTGGGTGCAGTCTATCTCTTTTTTGTGCCTGTTTGTGGCTATTTGAATTTCAAACTTCCTGCAATTCATCCTGAGGTTCCAAAAATCTCGGTTTGGGGTCGCCGAGGACGACGCGCGAGTGCGGCGGAACGGATTCGGTAAGCCAGACGTTGCCGCCGATGACGCTGCCTTTGCCAATGACGGTTTCGCCGCCCAAAATCGTGGCGCCCGCATAAATGACCACTTCATCTTCGATGGTCGGGTGGCGTTTGTTATCGCGGATCAATCGCCCCGTTTCATCTTTCGGAAAAGATAGCGCGCCGAGCGTCACGCCTTGATAAAGTTTGACCTGATTGCCAATGATGGTGGTTTCGCCGATAACCACTCCGGTGCCGTGGTCAATAAAAAAACTTTCGCCAATCATCGCGCCGGGATGAATATCTATGCCGGTTTTTGAATGGGCGATTTCGGTTAGCATTCTCGGCAACAGCGGCACATCGAGTTGATAAAGTTCGTGCGCCACGCGGTAGCCCATAATGGCATAAACCGCCGGATAACTCAGAATGATTTCATCAATGCAATGGGCTGCCGGGTCGCCATCATAAGCCGCGCGAATATCTTTGGCGAGCAAACAACGAACCCTTGGCAACGATTCGAGAAACCGGTAGGCGACCTCTTCAGCTTTAGCATCCGAGGTAAAACAACGCTCGCCATCCAGCGCATCCATATGAAAAAGGCTTTTGGTAATCTGGTCGCTGAGATGTTCAAAGAGCCAGCCGACGCGCTCTTGCACGCGATAAATTATGCGTTGATGGGTCACATTACTGGTCGTGTAATAACCGGGGAAAATAATCTCTTCAAGCGCATTCATAATGGCCGCGGCATCTTCGCGCGACGGCAACGGCATGCGGTCAATGTGATGAATCTTAGGGATAGCTTCATCATACGAAGCAGCGATGCGCTCCATGATTTGCGCCAGTCTGGTTTGCCGCGCGGCTATGTCGAGTTTGCTCATAACGGCTCGAATCAATAAAAATTTGCTAGCCTCACTATACACAAATCGCTAGAAGGCAATCAATGTGCTCAGTTGAAGCATCTAATACAAGGAAATAATTTGATTTTACTGGCTACTTATAAAAATAATGAGTAATCTCCTCGCCTAGTCTTTTCACGAGCCTAAGCTGTAGACTATAAAAAACCTTAGGAGCAAGTATGAAACCTTTGCCGCTATTATACGATTTCAGAAAACAGTTCCCGACTTACTATGGCACGCAAGAAGAGTGTATTGCGTGGCTTGCGGCGGCGCACGCCAAAGCTGAAGCAAAAGTCACGGGCGATGAGACGAAAGAGGTTGAGATGCAACCGCGACTTGAAAAGCTGATTCGCCGCTTCGGCTGTTCTCCGAAACACATCGGCTGGCGGGGCACGGAGTTGGGAGATTTCTCGCATCGGGATTGGGGGCAGATGCAAGTCTTCAACCTTGATGAATCGCCCGAAGGCAGAGGCTTAGATATCCGCAATCAGTTTTTTGCCGATACGGTTAATCGCGCGGTCAGTCGTTTTTATGAAAACGACGAAGCGCCGCCCGCCGATTTATTGCATGTCACCTGTACGGGCTACGCTTCGCCGAGCGCCATTCAACGCCTGGTGGAGGCCAAGAGCTGGTACAGTCAAACGCGCACCACACAGATTTATCATATGGGGTGTTATGCATCGGTTCCGGCGCTCAGAGTCACAACCGGGCTGCTGCTCAATTCGCAAAATGAAAAACCGGGCCGTGCTGATGTCATTCACACAGAACTTTGCTCATTGCACTTCAATCCCAAAAATCATTCCCCCGAACAACTGGTTGTACAAAGTTTATTCGCCGATGGATTCATCCGCTATTCGATGTCGCTGGCGGGCGAGCAAGCTAACGGTAACGCGCATTCAGCATATGAAGTGCTGGCAGTGCGCGAAGAGATGGTTGCCGATTCGCTTGAGGACATGACCTGGGCCGTTTCACAGTTCGGTTTTCGCATGACCTTGTCACGCGATGTGCCGACCAAAATCGCCAATTCGATTAGCGGCTTCCTTGAACGTTTGTTTGCGCAAGGCGGCGAACATTACCTGGAGTCAAAGCCCGCGACCGTCTTTGCCATTCATCCGGGCGGCCCTAAAATTATTGATACCGTGCAGGAGTTGATTGACATCAGCAACGAACAGACAACCCAAAGCCGCGCCGTCTTGTTTGAACGCGGCAATATGTCATCGGCGACCTTGCCGCACATCTGGGCCAAAATACTTGAAGACGACAATGTCAAATCCGGTACGCTGGTTGCCAGTCTCGGTTTCGGGCCGGGACTCACGATGGCCGGCGCATTATTCAGGAAGTGTTGATGATGACTTCGCGTTACCTGCTCATTCCCTTCGCGCTGCAAATGCTCTGCATGGCTTTTGATGAATTCTATTTTCACTGGCGCAGAACGCTGCCGCGATGGGAACGACTCGGTCATCCCCTGGATACCCTGACCGTACTCATCTGCTGGCTTTTCATTCTGTTTGTTGAACCCCGGCCGACGACAATTACAATCTATGTCGCGCTCGCGGTTTTTTCCTGCCTGTTTGTCACGAAAGATGAATGGGTCCACACAGAGGTATGCGAAGCGACCGAAAATTGGCTCCACGCCTTACTCTTTGTGCTCCACCCCTTGATGCTACTCGGCGGCGGTTTGTTGTGGGCGGGTTTGCATTCAACCACTTCAGGCTCTAATCTGATTCAGTACGAAGGTTTCGAGCGGGCTTTTTTTATCGGCAATACGGTGCTGACTTTAGTATTCGGGATGTATCAATTCATTTACTGGAACTGGCTATGGAAACTACTTCTGAGTACGCGGTCAACAACGACATCTACCATGACTTAGGCAAGCGCTGGTATACCGCAAAAGATGACCCCATTGCCCTGCTACGCGCCGAATCAAGGGCGCGAAACCCCTGGATAATCCGCGAAATTCAGCAAGCTTTTCCCTCAACCGCTGTTGGCGTGTTGGATGTCGGTTGTGGCGCAGGCTTTTTAGCCAATGACCTGGCGCTAGAAGGTTTTGCCGTGAGCGGCATTGATGCTTCCGAAAACAGCCTTGCCATTGCCAGAACGTATGACCGCACTGGCAAAGTCAATTATCAAATCGGTGACGCTTACAACTTGCCTTACCCGGATGCGACATTCGAAGTCGCCTGTGCTATGGATTTTCTGGAACACGTTGAAGAGCCTCGACGGATTGTCGCGGAAGTCGCGCGCGTTCTCAAACCCGGAGGGCTATTTTTCTTTCACACCTTTAATCGAAATTTTCTCTCCTGGCTGTTCATCATCAAAGGCGTTGAATGGTTCGTCCAAAACACGCCCAGGAATCTGCACGTCTTAAAACATTTCGTTAAGCCGGAAGAACTGCGCGCTTATTGCGAAGAAAACCGCTTGGCTATGCAAGCCTTGCAGGGCTTCGTTCCCAAAATCAATCAAAAAGCCTTCTGGCGATTGGTCGTCAGCGGCATTGTCACAGATGATTTCAAGTTTGAATTTATCCCATCAACCCTGACCGGCTACGCAGGATTTGCGAAGAAAAAGGCGTGAGTCACACGGTAACGCAAACGGGTAGTTTGTGTTACAACCTCATCGCATCAAGTTTCAATAAAGAGTGCAGCAAAACATTCGCGCCACTCTGGATGTCTTCGGGGGTTGAGAATTCGCGCGGCGAATGGCTGATGCCGTCAACACTGGGAATGAAAATCATGCCAACCGGACAAAGCCTGGCCATCTCTTGCGCATCGTGTCCCGCGCCGCTGGGCAACAGTTTTGTCGTAAAGCCCAGTTGTTTTGCGGTTTCATCAATCAATTTGCGCAAGCGCAAATCCGTAGGCGCGGCGACAACATTATTCACTTCCTTATAAGCAAAGGTCGTCCCGGTCGCTTTGCCAATGGCTTGCGCTTCGGTTTGAATCTTCTGAAAGAGCATTTGAATTTTCGCGCCGTCCAGATCGCGCAGTTCCAAGCCTAAAACCACTTTACCGGGGATGACATTGTAAGCGCCGGGTTGCGCTTGAAGTTTGCCGACGGTTCCAACTTGCCGGCCGGGAATGCTGGTCACGATGCGATTAACTGCGTCAATAAACTTAGCCGCTGCTAGCATCGCGTCACGACGTTGATTCATGGGCGTCGTACCCGCGTGATTGGCAAAACCTTCAATGGTCACTTCCCATTGATTGATGCCGACGATACCCTCGACAACTCCGATGTTGATTTTTTCGTTGTAGAGAATGCCGCCCTGTTCGATGTGCAGTTCCAGATAAGCCGTCAGGTCGCCGCGACTGCGAAGCGGACGCGAAAGTTTTTCCGGGTCGCCGCCGATGACCTTAATGCCTTCCCGAATGATTTTGCCGCTATTTGCGGTTAAACCGAGTTGTTTTTCGGTCAGGCCTTCGCTCATAGCATGACTGCCATAGGTGCCGCCTTCTTCATTGGAAAAGATGATCACTTCGAGTGGGTGGCGCAACTGTAAATTATTTTCCGCCAGCGTCTCGGCAACTTCAATGGCGCTCATTGAACCAACCTGCCCGTCATAGTTCCCGCCTTCGGGAACCGAATCAATATGCGAACCGATGGCCAGCGGCTTTAATAACGCGGCGCTGGCTCCGCCCCGCCGGCCGATAATATTTCCTGCCGCGTCAACCATGACTTCCAATTTCGCTTCCCGCATCAATTGCTTCGCGTATTCACGCCCTTGTAAATCGGCGGCTGAATAAGCCACACGGCTGACACCACCTTGCGGGTTTTTGCCGAATTCGGAAATTGCTTTCAGGTGCGCGTTGAGGCGCGCGCCATTAACGCTCAGTGGCGCATTCGATTGTGGCAATGCAGAAATACCGACGGCACAAAGCAGATTGAAACTGAACTCGCGACGATTCATCTGATGCTCCTCTTATAAATTCGGATTGAGTAAAAAGTAAGAAGCCGCTACTGATTGAGTAATGCTTCACGGGTTGCTTTTACCGCAAAGGGCGCAAAGACGTAGAGGGTTGCGCTAGGCTTTTTCCAATAGTCGTTTCAACAAGCTCACATTATCGCCGAGCGCTGAAAACCTTTCACGGTCAATGCGGAGTCCGAGCGCTTCTGCCTCTTTTTCCGATAGCCCTGCGCGTTCCAATTCAAGTTTGCTGAAACCAGCCGCGGCCACCGTTTTACGCCCGTCGAGGTTACATGGCGCGATAATTTTCGGCGCTTTACGTGGCGCTTTGGCTTTTTGCTCTCTCTGTTTACGCGTGAATAAGCTCATTGTCGTATCTCCGTATTTCGTCGCATAGCGACCAGTGATTTCAGGCCGTTCCTTCAGGGGCTGCACGAATGAGTAGGGCGATGCGCCACGAGTGAATTGCCCAAAATCAAAATTTATTTAAGTGACGCTTGGCGACGTAGTTTCACAAAAGCTCGGCAATGCCCGTCCCCAAAAGAACGGGCTAAATTCAAATCGCCCGTACGCGGCAGCCTTTCGATTCCGGCTTTACCTGGCATCTCCCCTTCTATTTCTGCAATTCCGTGAGCGCCGAGCGCACCAGTTTTTTCACCAGTCCGATTTTGAAGGCATTGTGAGAAAGCGGCTCTGCATTTTTCACTGCGGCGAGCGCCGCTTCTTCTATCAATGAATCATTCAACTGTTTGCCTTCGATGAGTTGTTCGGCTTCAAGACTGCGCCAGGGCACAGGCGCCACGCCACCTAAAACGATTCGCGCTTGACGAACCGTTGAACCTTCCTGGGTGAACGCGACGGCAATACTCGCAAGGGCAAAATCCCATGAATTTCGCATCGCATATTTGATAAAGGTCGAACGTTGACCAGTGCGAGCCGGCACTTTGATTTCCGTCAAAATCTCATCCGCAGCCAGACGATGCATTTTGCGTATGTCATCTTGGGGAAGTAAAAAGAAATCGGCAAACGAAGTTTCATACCCACCACGCGGGCTTTGAATCCTGGCCGTTGCATCAAGCGCCACCATCACCGGCGCCAGGTCAGAAGGCGTAACCGTATAGCAACGGTCGCCGCCAAACAAGGCGTGTTCCGTATTGATGCCGCGCACGGCGTCGCAGATGATGCCGCCTTTGCGATAACACTGCCAGGCGCCGCGATAATAAGGGCAACGCGAATCTTGCAGAAGGTTGCCACCGACAGTTCCCATATTGCGAATCTGCGGCGTTGCGACTCTCGATGCAGCTTTCACCATCGCCGGCGCAAGTTGTTTGAGTTGCGTGTGACGTTCAATTTCGCCGAGTGTCGTAAGAGCGCCAATATTAATGGCGGCGTTTGATGTTTGAATCTGTTTCAGGTTCGGAATCGTTTTCAGGTTAATCACATAACGCGGTATCGCCCATTGATTTTTCAGCTTATCAAGCAAATCACAACCGCCCGCCAACACCGCCGCATCATTGCCGTGTCTCGCAGCCCATTCAATGGCTTGCTCAACGCTCGCGGGCGCCAGCATCTCGAAACTCTTCGGTTCATCAATCGCAATCTGCCAGGTCATCTTGTTGACTCCTTATGCCAGTAACTTCCCGGCTTTTTTTAATGCTTCGTAGACCCGAGGCCAGGTCAGTGGGATTTCATCCATTCGCACACCAGTGGCGTTATATATCGCGTTGGCTAAGGCCGCCGCGCCGTTAAACACAGGGTTTTCGCCCATCCCTTTTGCGCCAAACGGACCTGGTTCCGCCGGAGCTTCAACAATCACCGGAACTAACGGCGGCATATCCAGAATCGTCAACGG
>JBIOWC010000647.1:0-18459 GCA_044868105.1 Blastocatellia bacterium | reverse complement strand
TGGGATTGTGTTTGGCCAGGACTTTGGTGATAGCGGCGGTCAAGGTGGTCTTGCCGTGGTCAATGTGCCCGATGGTGCCGACATTGATGTGTGGTTTACTGCGATCAAATTTCTCTTTTGCCATATTCTAATTCAGCTCCTTTTTCCGTGAGCGCATTGAGACGCTCACCTGAGATAGAAAAAAGTATTTTTAAATACCGACGCAAAAGTTTTGTGGCATCTCGAATCGCCAAAGCGGCTGAACTCTTGCCCTTTACTTTTGCTTTTTACTTGCTGGTGCCTTGCACCTTGGCGATTACTTCTTCACGAACACTGCGCGGGGCTTCTTCATAACGATGGAAGTGCATCGTGTAAGTCGCGCGACCCTGGGTCATTGAGCGCAATTCCGTGGAATAACCGAACATTTCCGAAAGCGGCACATAAGCGGTGATGACCTGGGTGCCCGGTCGCGTATCAATGCCTTCAATACGACCGCGACGCGAATTGATGTCGCCATTAATTGAACCCAAATATTCGTCGGGCGTGACGACTTCAACCTTCATAATCGGTTCAAGTAAGATGGGGCCGGCTTTTTGCGCCGCGTCTTTGAAGGCCATCGAACCGGCAATCTTAAAGGCGATTTCCGAGGAGTCAACATCGTGATAACTGCCGTAATGCAAGGTCGCTTTGACATCAACCAATTCATAACCGGCAAGCACGCCGCCTTCCATCGCTTCTTTAATGCCCTCGTCAACCGGCTTAATGTATTCGCGCGGAATGACACCGCCAACAATGGCATTGACGAACTCGTAACCTTTGCCCGCTTCATTCGGCTCAATCTTAACTTCCGCGTGACCGTATTGACCGCGACCGCCGGTCTGCCGAACGAATTTGCCAACCCCTTCGGCGGCTCTGGTAATGGTTTCGCGATAAGCGACCTGCGGGCGACCGACGTTGGCATCCACGCCGAACTCGCGTTTTAGACGATCAACCAGAATTTCCAGGTGCAGTTCGCCCATGCCGGCGATAATGGTTTGTCCGGTTTCCTGATCAGTCGAAACTTTGAAGCTGGGGTCTTCCGACGCCAGTCGCTGCAAACCGATGCCCAGTTTCTCCTGGTCTTGGCGCGTCTTCGGTTCGATGGCTTGCGAGATAACCGGCGCGGGAAATTCCAGAGCTTCAAGAACAATTGGACGGGATTCTTCACAAACCGTGTCGCCTGTGGTGACCTGTTTAAGACCAGCAATCGCGACGATTTCGCCGGCCGATGCTGCATCAATATCTTCGCGTTTGTTGGCGTGCATACGCATAATGCGGCCGACACGCTCTTTGGTTCCCTTTGCGGTATTGAGCACATAGGAACCCGATTTTAAGGTTCCCGAATAGATGCGCACGAAGGAGAGCTGGCCGACGTGTTTGTCAGCCATAATTTTGAAGACCAGTCCCGAGAAAGGGTCTTTCGGGTCGGCGGCGCGCTTTTCTTCCTGATCGTTCTTCGGATTGACGCCCGTGACCGCTTCGATGTCGAGCGGGCTGGGCAAATAATCAATCACCGCATCAAGCAAGGGTTGAACGCCTTTATTTTTGAAGGCCGTACCGGCAACCACCGGGGTGAGTTTCAAAGCGATGGTTTCGCGTCTGAGCGCGGCGCGAATCTCATCTTCACTGACCGCTTCGCCGCCCAGATATTTTTCGGCAATCTGGTCGTCCACATCGGCAAGCGCTTCGATCATCCGCTCGCGCGCGGCTTCCACTTCGGCTTTTAACTCTTCAGGCACCTCAACGATTTCCGGCGCGGCGCCTTTGTCTTCGACTTTGTAAACATCGGCTTTCATAGTCAGCAAATCAACGATGCCTTCAAATTTATCTTCTGCGCCGATGGGGTATTGAATGGCAACCGGGTTAGCGCCCAGTCTATCGCGCATGGTTTGAATGGCGTGTTCAAAATCCGCGCCCGGTCTATCCATCTTGTTGATAAAAGCGATGCGCGGCACGGCGTATTTTTCCGCCTGGCGCCAAACAGTTTCCGATTGCGGTTGCACGCCGGCGACCGCATCAAACACCGCGACGGCGCCATCAAGCACGCGCAGGCTGCGTTCAACTTCAATGGTAAAGTCAACGTGACCCGGCGTATCAATAATGTTGACGCGATACTCTTCGCCGTTGCGCGTCCAGAAACAGGTGGTGGCGGCCGAAGTAATCGTAATGCCGCGTTCTTGCTCCTGTTCCATCCAGTCCATGACGGCGGTGCCTTCGTGGACTTCGCCGATTTTATAAGACACGCCCGTGTAATACAGAATTCGTTCTGTGGTCGTGGTCTTGCCGGCGTCAATGTGCGCCATAATTCCGATATTGCGGAATCGTTGTAATGGTACTTGCTTCGACATAACACTCCAGGATTGAAGGTTCAGGGCTGAGGATTCAGTTTAACAATTCCCCTGAATCCTGAATCCTGAATCCTGAATCCTAATTTCTCACCACCGATAATGCGCAAATGCTTTATTGGCATCGGCCATACGGTGCGTATCATCTTTCTTCTTCACTGCGTTGCCGCGATTATTGGAGGCATCCAAAATTTCACCCGCCAGCCGGTCAATCATGGTCTTTTCGCCGCGCCCTCTTGAATAGGAGACAATCCAGCGAATCGCCAAACTGTTGCCGCGGGTTTTCGGGTCAACTTCAATAGGCACCTGATAAGTCGAACCGCCAACCCGACGCGATTTGACTTCGACGCGCGGTTTGACGTTATCCATGGCTTTTTTGAAAACCTTCAACGGGTCTTCCTGCGTCTTGTTTTGAATGACATCCATGGCGCCGTAAAACGTTCTTTCGGCTAAAGATTTCTTGCCATCCCACATCATCGAATTGATGAAGCGCGTGACCATCGTCGAGTTGTATTTCGGGTCAGGCAAGATTTCGCGTTTTGCTGCTACTCTTCTTCTTGGCATAGTTTCACTCTTATGAACCCGCAAAAGCGCTCGCCGCTCTTACGGTCTACGGTTGACGATTTACTTCTTCTTTGGCGCTGCGCCGCCTTCTTTCGGTCTCTTTGCGCCATACTTCGAGCGCCCCTGTTTGCGATTGGCAACTCCGACGGAATCCAGGGTGCCGCGCACCACGTGGTAGCGCACGCCCGGCAAATCCTTCACGCGTCCGCCGCGAATCAACACAATGGAGTGTTCTTGCAGATTGTGACCGATACCGGGGATGTAGGTGGTTACTTCAATCTGGTTGGTCAAACGCACGCGGGCGACTTTACGTAAAGCTGAATTCGGCTTTTTCGGGGTTTGCGTATAAACGCGGGTGCAAACGCCACGACGTTGCGGACAAGCATCAAGCGCCGGGCTTGAAGTTTTATATTTCACGGCTTGCCGCCCTCTGCGAACTAATTGGTTCAGTGTTGGCACGCTAAAGACTCCTTACTCAATTTGCCTGAATCGCTTCAGACTCAAGCTTGATTTCTTGAAGCGCAGAATCCTGCGTACGCAAAACCCTCTGCGCCTATTCCCACCACGATGGTTTTTATTCTACGTTTGGGGATGTTCTGACTAGCTTTTCGGATTCGGGCTTCCCCCAGCCCAACTTGTCTGTGGCGTGAAAGTAGTGAAGAACAACTCAACATCAACTCGGGGCGTAGTGTTTACCTACGTCCTGTTACGCCACAATAGCGTTTATTCCGCTTCTGATTTCAACTTGAGCTTTTCAACTCAACAATGCACTGACACCTCCGTGTTAAGGTCAGAACTATTTTAAGTGTCACTGCGAAATTGCAGATACTACCGAATGGCTCTAGCTGTGTCAAATCTTTCTTGAAAATTTTTCAGGTCATCAATTAGGCATCGCCGGGAGATTTGGGCTTGGAAGAAGTGAAGACAGGCTTGATATTCATCACCAAGCGGCACTTGAATGTTATGGCAAGCCTTCAGCTTTTTTAGTAATACCCAATCGTTCGATAAGTATTCTCAACTACCTGATACGCGTTTTTATCGGGAAGATTGAGCAGTTGTGAGGTCAGTCGCTTTGTCCAATTACCCTGTGCATCAAGCTCATAGTCATACTTCTCTTTTTTCAGCCATTCGCCTTTGGCATTGTATTCCGTCATCTCAATAACCTTTTTGTCATTATCAATAATAAAGGTTCGTCGCCGATCAATTGAACCTTCGGCATAATAGCTGGTCTCTTCGTTTTTATTGCCCTCGGCATCGTAACCATAACCCCATTTTTCCGTCATCGCACCTCGCGCATTGTAAGTTGCGGTCTCCTTGATCTGGTTTTGCTCATTATAAAAGAAGGTTGTTCGAGCCTGTAGGGTGCCTTTCTCTCTATAGACAACCCGTTCAATCAGACTGCCGCTGTTGTCATAGACAAAAGTCTTTCGCCCGATTGGCGTATTCTTCGCATCATAGGTTATCTGTTCGGCCTTCTTTCCCGTATTGTCGTAGAGCGTGGTTATTTTGATGACCAACTCGCCAGCGGGAGTGGAATGAATCTCTTCATCTTCCCTTCCTTGTGAATCATAGATTGTTGTCGTAGCAATTCCCCTGGTGCCTTCGCTCTGGGTTATCGCATCAGCAGCAAAGGTGGCGGTCTCAAGGCGAATGGTTTTGACCTTCCCTTTTATATCCTGCGGATAATTCTTTTGAGCGTTCAGTCGATTTGCACGATTACAGCCAATAAAAAACAATATGAGCAGCAAGATAATAACTTTCTTCATAAGTTCCTTACCTGATTAATCAATTTCATTAGCCAAGATTGCAGTAATTCAAAATCCTCCGAGCCATCTGTTTTTACTTTTAGCATTGGATAATTGGGTGTACGTATGCGTCATACCAATTAGATTTTCGGTGGTTCACAGGCTTACATGTCTGACAATTGAAAATTTATTTTTTTGTTTGCTTAAAATCTAATTTGAAATCGCATCCCGTAGCCCAAAGTATGAATGTTCACTGAATATTCTTTTAGTTTAGGAGTACTCCCCTAACTGACAAATTAGTGGCGCAATCATGCAGATTAAATGCAAAGGATTCGGGTGTCTTTAAAATCCTGTCTCGGTGTGATTGTCAAACTTAAAACTTAACAGGGTCTGTTATCAACGTCGCTCAGCCACGGCCACCTCCGT
The DNA here is from genome assembly GCA_044868105.1 of Blastocatellia bacterium. GTDB lineage: Bacteria > Acidobacteriota > Blastocatellia > UBA7656 > UBA7656 > JBFMDH01. The sequence continues at coordinate 13,361 of JBIOWC010000647.1, read as the reverse complement.
GCATAAGCCTTAGTGTGCCTGAGTGACAGCACACTCGCACCAATCCATCTCAATTCATGAATGGATGCTGCTCACGATCAGTTGAAAAGGAGAAAAGATGCGAAAGATTTTTACTATCGTTATGATACTCACGCTTCTGAGTTCTCTACTCATTAGTCCCCCAACCACCCAAACTGTTGAAGCCTCCAGTCATCGCGAAGGCCCATTGGTTAAACTCGACCCGACTGCAGACAATACCGATGTCTATGCGTTTCGCAGCACCGAAGCCGGACGCAATGGCTTCGTCACCTTGATTGCCAACTTCATTCCCTTTGAAGAACCGGCAGGTGGCCCGCATTTTTATCGCTTTGATGACAGTGCTATATACAACATCAAAATTGATAATAACGGTGATGGGTTCGAGGATCTAACCTTTGAATTTCGGTTCACGACCACTATCGTTAACCCAGACATTGTGCTTGGACAAGCTGCGCCCAACCAGGCCCTGGCAGGCACTGGCGGCATTGATCCGTTGATCACCTCACTGACTGACCCGGATTACAACGAACCGCAAACCTACAGCGTGACCCTAACCAGAGGTGTGCGTTCCGGTGGTGGAAACCCGCTGGGCTCAAACTTCATCGTCCCGCCCGATAATATCGGCTCTCGCACAACCCCGAATTATGAAAGCGCCTTAGCGCAACCGGCTGTGCAAAACATCAGTTTCGGAAATGGGTTGGCCGGACGGGTCTTCGCAGGTCAGCGCGATGAAGGCTTTTACATTGATGTTGAAAGCATATTCGACACCCTCAACCTGGCATCGCTTGGCGAAACCGGCGGCACAGACACCACCGCAGGATTCAATGTTCATTGCATTGCCCTTGAAGTTCCTATTCCACTTCTCACCCGCAACGGCAGTGCCCCAACCAACCCGCTTGACCCGGCAGCCGTCGTCGGCGTCTGGTCAACCGTTGAGCGTGGTACCTTGAAAAACGGTCGCCTTCGCCCCCCCTTCAATCAAGTGTCAAGACTTGCAAGCCCCCTGGTCAACGAAGTCGTCATTCCGCTTGGAAAGAAAGATATATTTAATGCTTCATCTCCATTGACTGACCTTCAATTCGCGCCATTTGTGTTAGACCCCCAACTGCCGAAACTGATTCAGGCCGTGCTGGCGTCGGGCGGCCTCAACATCAGCATTCCGCCGGCCCCGCGTAATGACCTCGTCGCAATTTTCGCAACCGGTATTCCGGCAGGTTTAATTCCGAACTACACGACTTTCCTGTCAAACGGATTTCCGCATGAATATCTCAGGCTGAATGTCGCGATTCCGCCAACCCCGGAAGCCAATCGCAGTCGTCTGGGGCTGCTCGGCGGTGACTTTGCTGGCTACCCGAATGGACGCCGTGTCGGTGATGACGTGACGGACATTTCGCTGAGAGCAGTTCTCGGCGGCACACCGTTTACGCCGAACACCAACATCGCCCCGAATAACACAGTAGGCGATGGCGTTGACCGCAATGATGTTCCTTACCTTGATCGCTTCCCGTATCTGGGCACTCCGCATGCGGGCAATGTCGGCGGTAATGGTAAACCTCACGACCATCACGCCCAACGATAAAGCAAGCGATTTATAACTCAATCAAAAGCGTGGCGAGCCCTTTTTAGGGGCGTGCATTGATTAAGGTATAAATCCGCGAAGGAAACGCGGTCAGTACCGCCCGCTCCCGCAGGCGGTACTGACTTACCGCTTCATTAAAAGTGCTCGCTTCGCTTTCATTTAGAAATAAAGATGAATGAGAAAAATCTGCAACGCACGGCTATCACCCTGGGTACGCTGATTCTGGTCATTACAATTATCTGGTGGGTTCGCTGGGTTGCCCTCTTTCACGTTGAAGAGCCGGTGACGGCAAAACCCCAGTCGGTGTCCATCGAGCAGAAATCAACGCGGACAGATCGCTTGATTAAACAGGCCGAATTGGGCGTTAAAATTTCTCCTCAGGCTGCCGATAATTACAATCTGTTGGCTGCTGCCTATATTGAAAAGGCTCGCGAAACCGGTGATTTCACCTTTAATGCGCGAGCCGAATCGGCTGTGGCGCGCGCCCTTGAAATTGCCCCCGACAATTTTGAGGCCATTAAAATGCGCGCCACTCTCTTGCTCACTTATCATCGCTTCGGTGACGCGCTCAAGGTCGCCAGAGACGCGCAAAAAATCAATCCCCGGGATGCAACCGTGTATGGCGCGATGACCGATGCGCTGGTTGAACTCGGCAAGTATGAAGAAGCTCAACAAGCTGTAGAACGCATGCTCGCTCTAAAACCCGATACCTCATCTTATTGTCGCGTCTCCTATCTGCGTTTTCTTCATGGCGACCAGCAAGGCGCACTGACCGCCATGCGGGAAGCCGTGCGCTATGCCAACCCGCAGGACAGGGAAACCGTCGCCTGGACTCGCGTTCATCTGGGCGATGAATATTTGAATGCCGGCAAAACCAATGAGGCTATCGAACAATACAATTTAGCCATTGAAGCATTGCCTGATTATCACCTTGCACTTATAGGCAAGGCCCGAGCGGCCATCAGAACCGCCGATATGGAAAGCGCGATTCGCTTCTATCAACAGGCGCAAGCCCGCGTGCCGTCACCCGATACGGCAATCGCCTTAGGCGATTTGTTGAGCAGAGCCGGGCAAACCAACGAAGCTCAAAAGCAGTTTGCACTGGTTGAGTTCATTGAAACTCGCCAGGCGTCTGAAGCGCAAACCTATTCACATGCGCTGGCAACCTTCTACGCAAATCACGATATGAAGATGGATGAAGCCCTGACCATCGCTCTGAATGAGCGTCAATTACGCGCAGACATTTATACCTGCGATGCGCTGGCCTGGTGTTTGTTCAAAAAAGGTCTGCTCAACGAAGCGCGGCAGGCAATTACCGAAGCCTTGCGGCTCGGAACCCGCGATGCCCAGATTCACTATCATGCAGGTCTGATTTATCACGCACTTGGCGACCGAGAAAAAGCCGTAAAGCATTTACAACTGGCTTTGGAAATCAACCCGGTCTTCGATGTTTTACACGCCGACATTGCCCAACAAACGCTTGCCAAGGCGAAACAGATGCCATTTCAAAAGTAGAGGCGTGCATAAAACGGAAGCGATTAGCCGCCAGGTGTATCGTTTCAATTCTCAATAACCTCACTTGCGAAATGTAATTGATATTTTTCGCGAGAAATAAATCTCATACCCAAAATCTGTTTCTGAACTCCTCCCGTAAAAGCATGTGTAACCTAGGTCACAATCAATTATCGCTGCTGAAAATTTCATTTGCTGACAATGAAATTTTGGCTGTCCCATATTTTACCAACCAATAGGAGATGAACTGATGAACAGATTACGCAATCGGAGAGTTGTGCTAATCGCGCTCTCAATGATCATGTGTCTGACCATGTTGCTGACCACCGTTCCGCAAACCGATGCTGCAGATCATGGCGATGCACCACTCGCAGATGAAGATAGACCCGTTGATATAGATGATGTCTATTTATTCTTAGACCCCAACGATAACTCGAAGGTTATCATCGCGGCGACCCTCTATGGCTTCATCGTTCCCGGTGAAGCCGTCAATTTTGGCGCCTTCGATTCCCGAGTCCGCTACCTGGTCGGCGTGGAAACCACCGGTGATGCGCGTGCCGATCAATTTATTGATATTCGCTTTTCGCAACGGACCTCCACATCCACCCCGCAAACGGCGACCATCATTATGCCCTTTGGGGAAATCATCAATGCCCCGACTACCGTGCCGACGTTGGCCGATTCATCAAATCCCTTTAACGTAACTACCGACCCAGGCACCGGGGTTTCGTTTTTTGCGGGAACCGCCGATGACCCGTTCTTCTTCGACATTCCGGGATTCAACCGCTTTGTCGCATCGGTACTGGCGGGCGCGCCAAATGCCGCCAATCTGCAACGCGGGCGTGATAGCTTTGCCGGCTACAATGTGCAAGCTTTTGCGCTGAGCATTCCCGTCTCTTATTTCAGATTGCAAAACACGGCGGGCAATCCGGGCGCCAATTCCCTTGGGGTTAATCTGTCGGCTCAACGGCAACGCAAACTCACCATTGCCAAGGATGGCAGCGTCAATGCCACCGGCGGCTTTATGACGCTTGACCGCATGGGCAATCCGGCAATCAATGTCGCGCTGATTCCCTTTGCCCGAAAAGATGAATATAACTTCGCCAGCACTCAGGATGATGCCAACGGTCGGTTTGCCGGTGATATTGTCGGCACACTGAAAGCGCTTGGCACGAACGATACCAACATCGGCATTCTGGCTAGCGTGGCGGTAGCCCGCGGCGATTTCCTCCGTCTCAATATAACGACGGCCAACACCGGGGCTGGCGGGGGCACTAATGCCGGCGCCGGATTTCCGAATGGTCGCCGCCTCGGTGATGATGTGATTGATACCATCCTTTTCTTCATCGCCAATCAAAACACTCTAGGCGACAGCGTCAACGGCAATGATGTGCCGCGCACAGACACCTTTCCGTTTTTTGGAAGACCGCAACAACCGCGCGCCTCAGGAACCGACGACAACACACGTAACTAAGTCTCATATTAAAGCTGTCAGATGCCTCTCATAAGCATCTGACAGCTTCACCTTCGCTGAGCGGGTCACAAGCGCTGATTGGGTTAAGCGTTTTCGATTCCCCGCAAAAGAGGTACGATGAACAACCTGAAATACAAACTCGCTTTCGTCATTCTATTACTGATGCTTACCGCAACCTTTACGGCCTGTAGCAAGCGCGCTGATTCGGATGCAACTATCCCCACTGTGCCGGTAGCGACGGCGATTCCGGCTGATTCAAGCGAGCAGGTGATTCGCGAATTAGAGCGGCGCGTGACCAGTAATAAAGATGACTTTGTCGCTTACAACAAACTGGCGGGGTACTATTTGCAAAAAGTGCGCGAAAGCGGCAGCCTCAATTTTTTGGAATTGGCGGCGCGCGCCGCCAAAGCTTCGCTGGAGGTTTTACCGGCAGAGCAAAACATCGGCGGACTCGCAGCCCTCGCCCAGGTTGAATTTACTTCACACGAATTTGCCGCGGCGCGCGACCACGCGCAACAACTCATTAAACTCGACGGCAAGAAAAGCTACCCTTATCAATTACTCGGCGATTCATTCATCGAACTGGGCGACTATGATAAAGCCGCCGCCGTTTTTCAGGAACTCAACAAACGTAGCGATAGCGCGGGCATTGAAAGCCGGCTGGCGCGACTCGCGTTATTGCGCGGCGATATAGAAACGGCCCGCCAGGGATTCGCCAACGCCATCATCTTCGCACAAAATCAGACCATCCCTTCACGCGAAGCCATCGCCTGGAATCGCTGGCAACTCGGCGAGGTCTATTTTTCCATCGGCGATTATGATACGGCTGAAAAACATTATCGCGATTCCCTTATCACGTTCCCCGATTATTATCGTTCACTGGCGTCGCTTGGTCGCGGGCGCGCCGCCAAAGGCGATTTAACTGGCGCGATTGAGTATTACGAACACGCCACCCGCATCTTGCCTGACCCGACTTTTGTTGCCGCGCTTGGCGATTTATATAAACTCGCCGGACGCGACAAAGACGCAGAAGCTCAGTATGCCCTGGTCGAACAAATCAATAAAATCAACCAGGTGAACGGCGCCTTGTATAACCGGCAAATCGCTCTCTTTTATGCCGACCATGACTTGAAAGCGGATGAAGCTTACACCCAAGCCAAAATGGAATATGAAAACCGACATGACATTTACGGAGCCGACGCAGTAGCATGGACGGCGCTCAAAGCCGGAAACCTCACGCAAGCGCAAACGGCAATCAAAGAAGCGATGAAATTAAACACCCGCGATGCAAAACTTTTTTATCACGCCGGGATGATTGCCAAAGCGGCGGGCGACCAGGCGGCGGCTCGCGACTATTTAAAACGCGCCCTCGCGCTCAATCCGCAATTCGATGCTTTGCAGGCGGTGCGCGCCAAACAGGTGCTGGCAAGCCTTGAATAACCCGATTCGATTTGAAAATTATTGAACAACACTATTCAAACCCAGCCGTTTGATGAAAGTTTTATGATGAAAAACGCATTATCGTCCAAAATTCAACGCGTCGTATTCCTCAGCGTCATCGCCCTGGCGACCATCGCCACTCTGGGTCAGGTCGTTTTCGCGCATCCGCTTGGTAATTTCACCATCAATCATTATTCGCGGCTGCAAATTCAAAGCGGTCGTCTGGTCGTTCGCTACGTTGTGGATATGGCAGAAATACCGGCGTTTCAAACGCTGACGGCAATTGATACCAATAACGACGGCAAACCCTCCGCCGAAGAGTTGAGCGCCTATGCAGAGCAACTGGCGGCGCGCTACGCCGACGGGTTGAAGCTAACGATTGATGGCGAACCGCTCGCCCTGCAAACACGCACCAAAAATCTTTCCCTACCGGATGGCAGCGGCGGCATTCCCACACTCAGACTTGAATGCGAATTTGCCGCTGATGTGAAAACCTCCGGCGCGACCCGCAAATTGATTTATCAGGATACCAATAACAGCGAACGCGCGGGTTGGCATGAAATCGTCATTGCGCCCGATTCCGCCATTGCCGTCTTCGACAGCACGGCTTTTGCAAACGGCATCACCGATGAACTCAAAGCTTATCCTGAAGATTTGCTTGCCGCGCCGCTTGATGAACGCCGCGCTGAACTCTCTTTTACCACCACGACAGCGCCCGCTGCGGCGAATCTCTTGACGACTCGCGAAGGTCGCCCGCTGGTCCAAAAACGCGATCGGTTTGTTGAGCTCATCACGGTCGGTAACCTGACATTGCCGGTTGCGCTGCTGGGTTTATTAATCGCCGCAGGACTCGGGGCCGTACATGCGATGTCGCCCGGTCATGGCAAAACGATTGTCGGAGCCTATCTGGTTGGTTCCCGCGGCACGCCTCGGCACGCGGCTTTTCTCGGTCTTACGGTTACGATTACCCATACCATCGGCGTGATTGCTTTGGGGCTGGTTACGCTGTTCGCCTCGAAATATGTATTGCCCGAAAAACTGTTTCCGATTATCAGCTTGATTTCAGGGGTGATTGTGCTGTTCCTGGGCTTGAATCTGTTTTTCAAACGGCTGGCCATCGCGCTCGGTCATTCCTCCAATAATCCGCCTCATCACCATCACGCGGACGCCGGGCATCATCATCACGAAGCGCATTCACACGACCACGAACATCACCCCCATCATCACGACCAGGCTCCGGCGTTTGCCCACGAACAGGCGCATCACTCGCATAGCGAGCAGGCGCATCACTCGCACAGTCATCCGGCACACCATCACGCGCCTTCGGCTCACCTCCCTGAGCATACACACCCTACTCACGATACAATTGACAGCAGTCCGGACTCCGGGCTCCAGGCTTTTACCCACTCGCACGATGGGCACACGCATTCGCATGTGCCACTGGGCGCAGATAATGCGCCGATTACCTGGCGCAGTCTCTTAGCGCTTGGAATTTCCGGTGGGTTGCTTCCCTGCCCATCGGCACTGGTCGTCTTACTGACGGCAATTTCCATCGGGCGCGTCGGCTATGGGCTGATTCTTGTCTTAGCCTTCAGTGTCGGGCTAGCAGCAACGCTCACGGCGGTTGGCTTGATATTTTTATACGCCGGTCGCTTGCTGAAACGCCCCGTGCAGCATCATAAGCTGATTTACCTGCTGCCGGTCGTAAGCGCCTTCATCATCGCCTGTCTTGGCGCCATTATCTGTTATCAAGCGTTGGTCAGTAATGGATTCACGATGTAAAAATCTCCCTTTTGATTCGGCTCTCAGCCGCAAGGCTCGCAAACGCTTCGCCGTCTGTTAAAATTATTCTGCCTATTACACGCAGGGGTTAGCGAGAAGAGGTATGAGTTTACATGAGGGCCAATCAACATAACCAAGTGCATTCCTGGGATGTCACACCGACGGAAGCGGTTGCTGTGCAAAAACGATTGCGCGACCAGGTCCGTCTTCAACCCCTTCCCCTTAACATCACACGGGTCGCCGGAGCCGATATTTCATTCAACCAACATTCCGATGTGGTTTATGCAGGATTTGTGGTCTTGAGATTGCCGGAACTCACGGTTGAAGCGACCGCCGGGGTAATCACCCAAACGCATTTTCCTTATGTGCCGGGACTGCTCTCGTTTCGTGAAGTGCCAGCGCTTCTGGAAGCCTGGGAAAAACTTTCGCTGCAACCGGATGTCTTGATGCTCGACGGACAAGGCATTGCTCATCCGCGACGTTTAGGCATCGCCTCGCACATCGGTTTGTTGCTTGATATGCCGACCATCGGCTGCGCCAAGAGTTTACTGGTCGGCAAATATACTGAGCCCGATGAACAAGCGGGCAGTTATGCCCTGCTGACCGACAAAGGCGAAACCATTGGCGCGGCGCTGAGAACCAAAGACCGCGTCAGCCCGGTTTTTATTTCGCCCGGTCATTTGGCAGATTTATCGAGCGCGCTGGCCTTAACCATGCGCTGCGTGAAAGGGTACGCACAGCCTCGCTCGACATCCTTGTTTGACGAACCGGCGCCACCGGCAAAGAGCAAATACCGAATTCCTGAACCAACCCGTCTGGCGCATCTTTTTGTCAATGCCATGCGGCGCGGCGAAGCATTCAAGGGGTAGCGGCTTATATAATTTTCAAAACCATCCGCCCGGTTTATAAACCAAAGAGGACGCTCAGGTGGCTTCAGCTTTACAATCTGTTTACCCTTTGCTGGCAACTATCCGTCACATACATGTGCAAACCGCAGTAGCGATGTGCACCTCTCAACTGTTGGGTTTACTAATTTCAACCCATTAATTCCTAGAGTGGATTTTTATTACTCCAAGCTGTGCGTTCATTTATGATTTCATCAGCTATATTAATCTTGATTGTCGTATCTCGCTGTCGTATGATTGCCGCATCACATAATTGCATTGTCTGGTTGATAATATGACCTTATTCGGAGGGAAGCTAATAAGGTAATCTTTGCGGGGGCCAGGCTGAGATTTACATTAGTACACCGCACGACTTGCCCGCAAAATTTGCAAATACGTTCGTACAAGTGACCAAGGTAGGAGGACAGAGGGTCTTTAACCGCGTCTATTTGAACGATCAATAGGGGAAGGTCAAAATGCATTCTCCGCAGAAAGATAGTATCGAGCACAAATTCAATGGGATTTTGAGAGTGTCGAACCTTGGTACGGATAAATCCTACAATCATTCGCCATTTGACAATCTAAGTTCACAAAGCATTCAGTTATTTCTCTACAATACTGAGGGGATTTTAAATTCCCATTTTAGTTGGACGGGCACAACAAATCGCGCCTGTCAAAACCGTTTGCCCTTATGTAAAGAGCTCTTTTGATGGTGCGCTCCCTAATGGCGAACGGGGCGATGGCCGCAGTTTCACGAATTGCGGCTCAGTTCGCGCCTCACGCCCACACCATCACTGACCCTGCGGGTCAGCCTGATTTCATAGAATAATCTGGTTTATTGAAAGCCTGGTAACTGAACCTTACCGCAATGCCTCACTTGCAGAGCATTCAATGAACCGCCTGGGCACTGGTGATCTCCTGAGTAAAGGAGAAGTTATGCAAAACGATTTAAGGTTATTAGTGGGAAATGAAACATTGACCTCAAACAGTATTCTACCTTCGCAAAACCCATCAATCATCACGCCCTTGTTCGTTCAACGGGGCCGGTTATTCGCCCTGAGCGCCAGCGCAACCGTGATCATTGTCGGGGGGTTAGTGCTCCTCGGCTGGACGATTCATTCTCCGGTTCTCATCAGGGTGATTTACGGAGGCGTAGCGATGAAACCGATGACCGCCCTCTGTTTCATCATCGCAGGTATCGGGCTGCACGTTTATAGTCGGGTTTCGCCGGCCGGCGCGATCCACGGATTAAGGCCGATCCAACTGGCAAGGGGTTGCGGCGGATTTATCGCCCTCATCGGTCTCCTCACGTTGTTTGAATATCTGAGCGGCTTTGATTCTCGCATTCATGAACTGCTTTTTCGACTGTCGCTACAAGCGACCGGAGCGTTGCATCCGGGTCGGATGGCGCTTGCCACGGCCATCTGTTTTCTGCTGTTTGGTATTATCCTCCTATTTTTCAATACGCAAACGCGCGGCGGACAGGTGCCTGCGCAATACCTGGCCTTAGGGATTGTGCTGTTCGGACTTATCGCTTTGCAGGGGTATTTATTTGATGTCGAGCAATTCTATGATATCGCGCTCTACAGCTCGATGTCGCTGCATACCGCCCTGGCGTTTATTGTTTTGGGTATCGGAACTCTTTTGGCCCAGATGAATCGCGGCTGGATGGCTATCGTCGCCAGCCGCTATCTGGGCGGGGTGCTGATACGACGCTTGTTGCCGGTCGTTATCGGCATTCCGCTCGTCATTGCCGGAATGCGCTGGCAAGGGGAAAAAGCCGGGTGGTATGGAACCGGCTTCGGCCTGGCGCTTTTTGCCACCTCTAATATGATCATTCTCGGCTTTGTCGTTTGGCGCAGCGCCTATCGCTTGAACGCCCTGGATGAACTTCGCTTGAATGCCGAGTTAAAAAACTATCAAATCACCAATTCGCTGCCGCAACTGGTCTGGACCTGCCGACCGGATGGGGAGTGCGATTTCTTCAGCCAGCAATGGATCGAATACACCGGCGCGGCGCTGGAAAAACAACTCGGTTTCGGATGGCTCAATCAAATTCACCCGGACGATAGAGATAAAATAACTGAGGCTTGGCAGGCGGCCCTCGCCACCGGCAATGATTTCCGGCTGGAATTTAGAATTCGCCGTTATGATGAGGTGTACCGCTGGTTTGATACGCGCGCCGTCGCCTGGCGCGATCAGGAAGGGCGCATTGTCAAATGGTTCGGCTCCAACACAGACATTCACGAGCAGCATGAGATACGCGAACGCTTACGCGAGAATGAATTCCGGCTGGCTGGAATTATTAATTCGGCAATGGACGGCATCATCACCGTAGATGAAGACCAACGCATTGTGTTGTTTAATGCGGCGGCTGAAAAAATGTTCGGCTACAGCGCCCCCGAAGTGCTTGGCAAATCGCTTGACCAACTCCTGCCTGAACGGTTTCGCGCCGCTCACCATAACCATCTTCGCGGCTTTGGTGAAACACAGGTGACGCGGCGGACGATGGGCGAATTAGGGGCGATTTACGGATTACGAGCCAATGGCGAAGAGTTTCCCATCGAAGCCTCTATTTCACAGCTTGTCATTGGCGGACAAAAACTCTTTACCGTTATCTTGCGCGACCTCACCGAGCGCCGGCAAACCGAGCAAGCCATGGTGCATCTTGCAGCTATCGTGGAATCATCGGACGATGCCATTATCAGCAAAAATCTTCAGGGAATTATCACGAGTTGGAACAGAGGCGCAGAAAAGTTGTTCGGTTACTCGGCCGCCGAAGCCATTGGCCAACCGATCACGATGCTGATTCCTGCGGAGTACACCAACGATGAACCGCAGATTCTTGAAAAGATCAGGAGAGGCGAAACCGTTGAGCATTACCAAACCCTGAGACGAAGAAAAGACGGCACCCTCATTGACATTTCCCTCACCGTCTCACCCATCTGGGACGAAGCCGGAAATCTCCGAGGGGCCTCGAAAATCGCCCGTAATATCACCGCGAGCAAACGCGCCGAAGAACGCTTTCGTCAGGTCATCGAACATACCCCCAACGGCATGGTGATGGTCAATCAGCAGGGCAAAATAGTCTTGGTCAATGCGCAGGTTGAAAAATCATTTGGCTACACCCGCGATGAACTGCTCGGGCAATCCATAGAGATGCTCGTTCCTGAACGCTTTCGCGCGCATCACGCCGATTACCGCAACAGCTTTTTTACCGCTCCGTCGGTAAGATCAATGGGACGCGGGCGCGACCTCTTTGGCTTGCGCAAAGATGGCAGCGAATTTCCCGTCGAGATTGGCTTAAATCCTCTGGAAACCGAACAGGGCGTGATGGTGCTCGGCACCATCATTGACATCAGTGAACGCCAACAGGCTGAGCAGATCATCAGAGAGAGTCAGCAACAACTGGCCGGGGTGATTGCTTCGGCAATGGATGCCATCATCACAGTAGATAGTGACCAACGCATTGTGTTGTTTAATGCGGCGGCTGAAAAGATGTTTCGTTGCTCGCCTGAAAACGCCATTGGTCAACCGCTCGACAGCTTTATTCCAGAACGCTTCCGCGCCACTCACCAAAACCATATACGGAATTTCGGTCTAACCCATGTCACGCGGCGAACCATGGGAAGTCTGGGCGCCATCTTTGGCAAGCGCACCGACGGCGAAGAATTTCCCATCGAAGCCTCCATCTCGCAACTGGAAGCCGCCGGGCAGAAATTTTACACCGTCATCTTGCGCGACATCACCGAGCGCAAGCGGGCTGAGGAAGCCTTGCAGGAAAGTGAAGAGCGTTTTCGTTTAATGGCAGATTCCGCGCCGGTACTCATCTGGGTTTCGGGGATAGACAAACTCTGCACCTATTTCAACAAAGGGTGGCTCGATTTTACCGGGCGGACGCTGGCGCAAGAGTCCGGCAATGGTTGGGCAGAAGGCGTTCACGCCGACGACCTGGCGCGCTGCCTGCACACCTACCAGACGGCCTTTGATGCCCGCGAACCCTTCGCCTTGGAATATCGGCTGCGCCGTTATGACGGCGAATATCGCTGGCTGCTGGATATCGGCTCGCCGCGCTTCAGTTCATCCGGCTCCTTTAGCGGCTACATCGGGTCTTGCATTGATATTACTGAGCGCAAACACGCCGAAGAGGCGTTGCGCGAGAGTGAAGCGCTATTTGCTACGGTCTTCCAGGTTAGTCCGATTAGCATTAGCATCTCGCACCTTGAAACCGGGCAATACCTTACCGTCAACGATACTTTCCTGCAGCGCTATGGGTTAACGCTCGGCGAAGTCATTGGTCATACCTCATACGAATTGGGTTTGTGGGTATCCTTGGAAGACCGCAGCAAGATGCTGCGGCAATTGTATGAACGCGGCAAAGTCTACAATTTTGAAACCCAGTATCGCACGAAATCCGGGGAGCTGGGCAATGTGATGGTATCGGCGGAGATTATCGAACAGGCGGGCGAATCTTACATGTTGAGCATCGGTTACGACATTACCGAGAGCAAGCAGGCCGAAGAAGCGGTAATGCGCAGCCGCGCCGAACTTGAAGCCGTCTTCCAGTCCATTCAGGAGGGCTTAATCGTCACCGATATGGCGGGCAATTTTCTTCTGGTCAACGACGCCGAAGCCCGGCTGACGGGTTTCCGGTCAAAGGAGTTGATGATGC
>JBIOWC010000646.1:0-3913 GCA_044868105.1 Blastocatellia bacterium | reverse complement strand
TACCTAAAACTTGTGCTTCAGTTGTTTTTGGTAGAGATGAATATAACCGAACAATACGTAACGCAAATGTTTTGGTACGCTTACGCAAATCGCGTTTTTCTAAATCATTGTCAGGCGCAGCTAGTTCATCGTTCATCCTTCATCGTTCGCTTTACTGGGCGCCTATTCGTTGTCCGAGTTTGTTTTCCGTGCCCTGCCATAAACGGGCGATGTTTTCGTGATGTTTGGCGACAATCAGTGCGCAACCGAGCACGCCGACGATAACCAGCGCCAATAGATGTTCATGCCGCATTAACCAGCCGTAATAGAGCAGCGTCCACAGGGGCACGGCGGCAGTCGCCAGAATTGAGCCGAGCGAAACGTAGCGCGAAAAGTAAACAATCAAGACCCAAAGAACCAGCGTGGATAAGACCGATAAGGGGGCGAGCGCCAGATAAACGCCGACGCCGACGGCGACGCCTTTGCCGCCGCGAAAACCTAAAAATATGGGAAAAATATGACCGATGATTGCGGCAATCGCGGCGGCGCCTATCCAGAAGTAATCATCGGGCATCACCATTTTCATCAACAAGACGGCAGCCACGCCTTTTAAGACATCGAAGAGATAGGTTAAAAGTCCGGCGGTGCGTCCGGCGCGACGTGTGACATTGGTTGCGCCGATGCCGCCCGAACCGACCTCGCGAATATCTTCGCCTTCGGTGAAGACAAATTTAATCAGTAGGTAACCGAAGGGAATTGCACCAAGCAAATAAGCGATTAAGACGAAGAGAATTTTAATTGCCACTGTAAAAAGCCTCGCCTGGGTTAAGTAAGAGAAAAGCGTCTGCACATGGCGCGAAGAATATAGCAGAGGTTGTTTTTCGTAGCCAGAATGAAACGAGGAACGCGGAACAGGGAAGTAAAATGGAGCCGTTGCGCTCTGCTTCCGTTCATCATTCATACTTCATCGTTCAATTCATTGAGCCACCGCTTTTTTATGTGCTACTTTTTGACTTTCGATTATTACGCGCCTGGGAGGAATTATTCATGTCAGCCAATATTGATTCGGTACTCAAAGAAAATCGGCTGTTTGAGCCGAGCAGTGATTTCAGCAGCGTCGCGCACATCAAAAGTCTCGAAGAATATGAGCGCCTCTACAAAGAAGCCGAAGATAACCCGGATGCTTTCTGGAGCCGTATGGCCAGCGAACTTCATTGGTTCAAAAAATGGGACACGGTTCTTGAATGGAATTTGCCCTGGGCGAAATGGTTCGTCGGCGGCGAAATCAATCTCTCGTACAATTGCCTGGACCGTCACCTTTCAACCTGGCGCAGAAATAAAGCGGCGCTGATTTGGGAAGGCGAACCCGGCGAAGTTCGCACGCTCACCTATCAACAACTGCACACCGAAGTCTGTAAGTTTGCCAATGTTTTGCGATCGCTGGGTATTCAAAAAGGTGACCGCGTGGCGATTTATATGGGCATGACGTTGGAGCTGCCCGTCGCCATGCTGGCCTGTGCGAGAATTGGCGCGACCCACTCGATTGTCTTTGGCGGCTTTTCGGCGCAGGCCTTGATTGACCGCATCAATGATGCGCAAGCGGTTGCCGTCATTACCCAGGACGGCGCTTATCGGCGCGGCAATGAAGTGAAACTCAAACCGGCGGTTGATGAAGCGCTCGGCAGTTGCCCATCGGTCAAGACCGTGGTCGTCTATAAGCGGACCGGATCGGAAGTGAAGATGAAATGGGGACGCGACCATTGGTGGCACGAACTGATGGCCAGTGTGTCGGATGAATGTCCGGCTGTCGCGTTGGATTCCGAACACCCGCTCTACATTCTTTATACATCGGGCAGCACCGGCAAACCGAAAGGCCTGTTGCACACGACAGGCGGTTATTCGGTGGGCACCTACCTGACGGCGAAATGGGTTTTCGACTTAAAGGACGAAGATGTGTATTGGTGCACGGCTGACATCGGTTGGGTGACCGGGCACAGTTACATCGTTTATGGGCCGTTGCAAAACGGTGCGACGGTGCTCATGTATGAAGGCGCGCCCAATCACCCGGCGCCCGACAGGTTCTGGCAAATGATTGAACAGCATAAGGTCAATGTCTTTTACACCGCGCCGACCGCGATTCGTGCCTTTATGAAATGGGGCGAACATTATCCGCGCAAATATGAGATGAAGAGTTTGCGACTTCTCGGCACGGTCGGCGAACCGATTAACCCGGAAGCCTGGATGTGGTATCGGGAACTTATTGGTCGCGGGCGGTGTCCGATTGTTGATACCTGGTGGCAGACCGAAACCGGCGCCATTATGATTACGCCGATTCCGGGCGCCATTGCCACCAAACCGGGTTCAGCGACTAAACCGTTTCCGGGCATCGTTGCCGATGTGGTGACCAAACAAGGCGTCAGCGTTCCGCCAGGGTCGGGCGGTTATCTGGTGATTAAACGGCCTTGGCCGGCGATGGCGCGAACCATTTTTGGCGACCCTGACCGTTATGTGCAACAGTATTGGTCAGAGATTGACGGGGTCTATTTTGCCGGTGATGGCGCAAGAAAAGATCAGGACGGTTATTTCTGGATTATGGGTCGGGTTGACGATGTCATCAATGTGTCAGGCCATCGCTTGAGCACGATGGAGGTGGAATCGGCTCTGGTAGCCCATCCTGCGGTAGCTGAAGCGGCCGCCATCGGCAAACCCGATGAAATCAAAGGGCAGGGAATTGCGGTGTTTGTCACGCTCGAATCGGGGCAACAACCGACCGATGAATTAAAAGATGAGCTCAAGAAATGGGTCGTCAAAGAGATTGGCGCGCTGGCTCGCCCCGATGACATACGCTTTACTGATTCTTTGCCGAAGACCCGAAGCGGCAAGATTATGCGCCGGTTGCTCAGAGAGATTGCGACAAGCGGCGAAGTCAAAGGCGATGTCACGACGCTTGAAGATTTCTCAGTCTTGGCGACGCTCCGCGATGAGGAAGAGTAATCCTTCGCTGGGATGAAGAGAAATCCTTCGCTGGCGCGCACGCATCACCAAATTTACGCACTCGGTTTCCTGCTTCACCCCGGAGGTCAAGGCCCAGGTGAGGGTTGTGGGCCTGGCGAACTTTGCGACAACCCGGCTTGATGATTTAAGTATTGAGAGGGTCAGCGAAGCGGTCTCACCCTGGCCACAGCCCTCGCCAAGCGCACCAGCTCTTCTTTATTTAACCACCCTCATTGGTGAAATATCACTCAGAATCAGGGTCGCATTTTAGATAGACGCTTGTCTGCCTGACCGCTTTAAGGTATTCTAAATCGGCTTTTTCAATAGCAGACAGCAAATCAACTACATAGGCACAGCAAAAAGGGGGCTTGGAGAGGTGTGCCATTCAAGCTCTTTGATAAATATTGTTATGGTAAATTTTGAACCCGATACTTATATTGAACGCTTGATTATGCTTCGTGAAACCGACCCATTGGCTTTCGCAATCCTGCATCCGGAAGTTCATCGGTTGATTGAAGAGTATCAGCAAGAAAAAGCAGCGGCACAAATATCAGGTGGGTTTATCCCCAATAAGCAACAAGGTTGTGGGACATAAACTGCCAACCTCCTTGTCAACACTTCGATGTTCCCTGGCCAGCCACTGGCGAAGCTTGGCCTGACTATTCTCCCTACCGTAACTTCCTAAAGCGCAAGCAATCTCAACCCGGTCTCTCTAGCGTAGAGAAAATAGTTACCTTTCCCCTTGCGCAATGCGATATAACGGGTGCCGTCCGGTAAACCATAGACCTCGCCACTGCGCAAATCGAGCGTCGCTGTCGAAAGAATTAAACGCTGAACGATAAAATAACCATGCCGACCAAGGCGTCGGTTTTCTTGTCCGGCAAATTCTCTGCCGACGGCTATGCGATTAAGACCGCAAGCGCCGTTCAGGGTCACCCGG
>JBIOWC010000645.1:0-4141 GCA_044868105.1 Blastocatellia bacterium | reverse complement strand
AAAATTCGGAATTTTAAATCTTATATGGAATTGATAAAGTCGTTATTTGACCTCTTTCTACATCTGGACAAGCATCTCAACGAAGTGATTCGAGATTATGGACTGTGGACATATTTAATCCTCTTTTTAATTATCTTTTGTGAAACCGGGTTGGTCGTGACGCCCATATTACCAGGCGATTCGTTGCTCTTTGCGGCCGGTGCGCTGGCGGCAACCGAAGGCTCTCCGCTGAATATCGGATTGCTTTATATTCTGCTCACGACTGCCGCAATATTGGGCGACACCGTGAATTATTGGATTGGCGCCAAAATCGGCCCGAAAGTTTTCACTCAGGAAAAATCCCGCTTCTTCAAAAAAGAACATCTGCTACGCACGCAAAAATTCTATGATAAATATGGCGGTAAAACGATTATCATTGCGCGATTCATTCCCATTGTTCGCACCTTTGCGCCATTCGTCGCCGGAATCGGCACCATGAACTATCTGAAGTTTATTGTCTATAACATTGTTGGCGGGGTGTTATGGGTAACCATCTGCCTTTTTCTCGGCTACTTTTTCGGCAATATCCCGATTGTTAAAAAGAATTTTTCATTGGTTATACTGGCCATCGTCTTTATTTCACTGCTTCCGGCAATCATCGAGGTTTTGCGAAACCGGTTTGCCGCCAAGGAACCTGCCTAATTTCAATAGGCTAACGGTTCACCCGGCCTTCTACCGAAAGCGGTAATTTTGGGCCACACCTGAGGTTGTGTTTATTTTTTTACGGGGAAAACTGAAGTCAGTTCAGGTGGCTGGTCCGAGGCATCGTAAACGATACGTTCCAGAAATAATCCTGAGGGCGGTGCCGTGTTAGCCGCTATATCAAAAATTTGCGGCGCCGTCTCGCGATTTGATTTAAGCAATCCGGCGAATTGCTCAACAGTAATACGTCTTCGCCCAACTGCAACCAGTGCGCCAACAATACGTCTGACCATCTTCCATAAAAAATAGGATGCGCCGATTCTAAACAGAATTAAATCCCCTTCGACTTTTATCTCGGCGCTTTCAACCGTTAAGACTGTGCTTTTTTCATCTTCGCGTTTGTCGCTGAAGGCGACAAAATTATGTCTTCCTAAGAGGCATCGAGTTGCCTGCCTCATGGCGTCAACATCGAGTTGATCTTTAATCCACCAGACATACTTTTTTGCAAATGCGGACCGCCGCACCGATATTTGATAGACGTAGTAACGCGCCCGAGCATCATGTCGCGCATGAAAATTTTGCCGGGTTTCTTCAACCCTGGTTAAACAGATATCAGAAGCCAAGCGTTCGTTCAGCGCTTTGAGCAATTCACCGGCGCTCATCCCTTTATGTGTCCTGAGCCTTGCCACTTGAGCAAGGGCATGGACACCCGCATCCGTCCTTCCCGCGCCGCTGAGTTCCACCGAGGATTTAAAATAGTCTTCAGCAGCTTTGCGAAGTTCTCCCATGACGGTTTTCATATGCGGCTGCTCCTGCCAGCCGTGATAGCGCGTCCCGTCATATTCGAGGGTGAGTTTCCAAGTCGGCATCGGCTTTCTCCCGGTCAATTAATTAGCCCAGAGCTTGCCTCACAAAACTGAGGCTGTCAAATTTCAGCAGGGCAAAGCCGAGGTTGTAAAAATTCCAGAGTATCGTTGACATCGCAAGGTTATTTATTTATTATCGCCATCGAAGTAAAAATTCTTAAATTTTATAAGTGATATGTTACTAAACCCTATAGATTATAAGATACTCGATATACTCCAGCGCGATGCGCGAATCACTCAGTGTGATTTGGCGAGCGCAGTCGGATTGTCGCAACCCGCTGTCGCCGAACGAATTCGCAAGTTAGAGCAAGAAGGCTTCATCAAACAGTATGTGGCGCAAGTTGATGCGCGGAAACTGGGCAAAGATATTACGGCATTCATCGGTGTGGGGATAGAACATCCGAAATTCAACAAGAATTTTGCCAAGCACATTCAGGCAATCCCGGACATCCTGGAATGTCATCATGTCACCGGGCAGGACTCATACCTCTTGAAAGTGAAGACCGAAAGTACGGAGAGGCTGGATTGCTTAATCTCGGAAAAAATCCGAACGATTGCCGGAGTAACCCGCACCCACACCACCATTGTCATGTCTTCGGTAAAAGAAGGGTTATACATCGCCATTGATAATCACTTATTAAAGCCTCCCCAAAACAAATCGAAAAAGTAGTTCTGCTTAATTAAAGGTAAGCAAAGGAGTCATACAATTGATAAATAATACTTCAGCCCCGTTCAGCGTATCGCCCTCATCCGTTTTAACCACCTCACTAACTGATAGCTTTGCGCGAAGAGTTTCGCTGATTGGCGTTTCGGCCGTGCGTGAGATTCTCAAAATTACCGAGCAACCCGATATTATCTCTTTTGCCGGAGGTCTTCCCGCTCCCGAACTGTTTCCCGTTGAAGTCATCGCGCAAGCGCACGCCGAGGTCTTTCAAAAAAGCGGCGCTTCAGCCATGCAATATAGCACCACAGAAGGCTGGTTGCCGTTAAGACAATGGATAGCCGAGCGCATGCAACAAAGAGGCGCTTTCGTTGATGCTGAAAGGGTATTAATCACCACCGGTTCGCAACAAGGAATTGATTTGGTGGCTAAAGTATTTCTCAATGCCGGTGATAAAGTCATTGTTGAAAATCCAACCTACCTTGCCGCTTTGCAAGCCTTCAATGGCTACGAAGCCGAATTTGTTACGGTTGAAAGTGACGATGATGGAATGTGTGTTGATGCGCTTGAAACCGCCATTATTACCCACGCGCCCAAATTTATTTACATCGTCGCAGATTTTCATAACCCCAAGGGGACTTCCCTCTCCTTGACGCGGCGCAAACAATTGATTGAGATTTCGCGGCGCTTCCGTGTTCCTATTCTCGAAGATAACCCATATGGCGAATTGCGCTACAGAGGCGACCACCTTCCATCGCTTGCTTCAATGGATGAAGATGGATTGGTGATTCATCTCAGCACCTTTTCAAAAACCCTCAGTCCCGGAATGCGTATCGGTTGGGCGACGGCTCCGGAAGAGGTTTTTCAAGCACTGGTAATTTGCAAACAGTCGGTAGACTTGCACACCTCAACAATTGAACAACGCGCAGCGGCGCGCGCTTTAGAACTATTCGATTATGACGCCCATGTCGCGAATCTTTGCCGGGTCTATGGCGAGCGATGTTCGACCATGATTCAGGCAATCGAAATGCACTTCCCCACCGAAACTAAATGGACGCGACCCGAGGGCGGACTGTTCCTCTGGGTTGAATTACCGGAAACCGTTCATGGCGCACAGCTCCTTCAAGAGGCTTTACAACAGCGGGTTGCTTTTGTTCCGGGCGCGCCGTTTTTTGCAAAAGATGCGCGACCCAATTTCATTCGTTTGAATTTTTCAAACAGTCTGCCCGAGAAAATTACAGAAGGCATTAAGAGACTCAGCCAGGTAATCAACCAGCACATCAGCTAGAGAGGAAAAATGACCAGTAAAAAATTTATTATTGCAGACGTATTCACGACAAAAAAATTTGGCGGCAATCAACTTGCTGTCTTCACAGATGGCCGCGGGCTTGATTCGGAAACCATGCAGGATATCGCCCGCGAGATGAATTATTCGGAAACCACCTTTCTGCTTCCCCCAGAAAAGGGTGGCGATTTTCATATACGGATTTTTACTCCCTCAAGCGAATTGCCATTCGCCGGGCACCCATTGGTGGGAACCGGTTATGTCATCGTTGCCGAAGGATTAAAAAAGATGAAGGATTCGGTGACCTCAGTGAAGCTAGAAACCGGCGTTGGTGACATATTGGTCAACGTGGAAACCGTTAATCAGGAAACCAAATCGCTAGGCGAATCGGTAATGACGCAACCCATACCGGTTGTGAAATCGAACTGGTCAGACTCGACGCGACTGGCTAAAGCGTTGGCGGTTGAGGTTGCCGATATTGAATCAACCAACTTGCCGGTGGAAGTTTTATACAATGGCATTCCGGTCATGATTGTGCCGGTTGCTGCAATGTCAGCGCTGCAAAAAATCAAAGTGGATATGGGTGCGCTTGAAGCTATTAGCTTGGAAGCTGACGCCAAAACCGTTCTGGTCTTTACCAAAGAGACC
>JBIOWC010000644.1:0-9591 GCA_044868105.1 Blastocatellia bacterium | reverse complement strand
GTCGTGGTTTGCTTACGCGACAGGTTCGAATGAGTATAAAGATATGGGGTTTCTAATAGGACCTGGCTCGTCAAGTTCCAAGAATGCCGCGTGGGCTAGCGATCTGTCAGGCTTGTTGCCCGCACTTAGAAACCGAACCGAGATGGCGGGTGGCACGAAGCGCGAAGCACTCTCGCCTAACCGCTCAAAGTCCGGCTCGTCAAGCTTCAACCGCCTATGAGGTTCACGCTAAATATGATAATGTCATCCCTACAATGTTTAATTTCTTGCGGCACGTGAGACCTGGTTATATTAGGTGCACTTTTCGGATTGCATCAAATGTTGCGACCTGCTTATGCGTGATTGCAACAGCGAGTACTCTCGTAAGTTTGTTCACATTACATCTATCGGCGCAGCAGACTGCGCCCGCGAAACCGGTCGTAGTTCAACCGGGGGCGCCGGGGAAACCGACGCGAACTCTTCCCCCGACGACGAGGGCCACGTTGCCACCAGTCTCCCCATCAGATGTGCAGTTCATGCAAGGGATGATTATGCATCATGCTCAGGCGGTTGAGATGACTGCCCTGATCGAATCGCACACTGAGAACAAGGACCTCAGATCGCTGGGTGCGCGTATCAGCCATTCGCAGTCAGACGAGATCAAGTTCATGAAACGGTGGCTGGCTACTCGTGGACAGCCACTTTCACAGGCAATGCCTGACGACCATCACATGCATATGTCGCACGGGGCGATGATGCTGATGCCCGGGATGCTTACTGCAGAACAGATGGAAGCGCTCAGGAAAGCCAGCGGCGCAGAGTTCGACCGTCTGTTTTTGACAGGCATGATTCAGCACCACGGCGGCGCTCTGACAATGGTGAAAGACTTGTTCAACACCGCGGGCTCGGGACAGGACGCTGAATTGTTCAACTTCGCAACCGATGTGGATAGCGGCCAGCGCGCCGAAATCCGAATCATGGAACGCATGCTGGAGAAAAAACCTTTAGAGGATAAGCGATGAATCGAATACATAAGATAACCTTCCGTTTACTCATAGTCTCCCTGGTTTTGTTGTGTTTTGTCGGCCAGATACAGGCTCAAACGCCTTCGTCTCAAGAGACAAAGAAGCCAGCAGACGCTAAACCCGAACCGAAGAAAGCCGAAGAAGATCCGTTTGCGCCTGAGCAGGCGCCGGCGCTCCCCGCCGGAATGACCGGCTCAGATATCAACGACATACGAGCCAAACTGAAACCAGGCGTGTACGATGCAGGCGAAGCCGCGAAGGGCATGAAACACCTCCTGCTCTTCAAAAAACCTGACGCCTTTCAACTCGACTCGGCCGACCCTAACAATGCAAAAGTGCAGAAGACTTTAGGTATGCTTGGCGTTGCCGACCCTTCAAAGATGCCAAAGCCGATGCAATTAGTTATCGCGCAACTGGCGTTTGCAAACTCGGACTTGGCTTTCCAGGGAAACTACTTGTTCCAGGGAAATTTTTATGGCGTCAATATCTATGATATCTCGAATCCCGCTAAGGCCAAGCTGGTAACCTCGATGATCTGTCCGGGTGGTCAGGGAGATGTTTCGGTTCACAAGAACTTAATGTTCATGTCGGTCGAGATGCCCAATGGCCGCCTCGATTGCGGCACCCAGGGATTTCCACCGGAACCGCCGCCGGCGGCCGGCGAAGAGAACAAGCCGACAATACCGGCGGCGCAAAAAGATCGGTTCCGAGGCGTTAGGGTTTTCGATATATCCGACATCAGAAATCCCAAGCAGGTAGCGGCGGTGCAAACCTGTCGCGGCTCGCACACTCACACGCTTGTCGTTGATCCGAAGGATAAGAATAACGTCTATATCTACGTTTCCGGCACTTCGTTCGTCCGTCAAGGTGAAGAGTTGGCCGGGTGTTCGGGTGAAGCACCCGATAAAGACCCAAACACGTCGCTGTTTCGCATTGATGTGATTAAAGTGCCGCTGGCTGCGCCGCAGGATTCCAAGGTTGTAAACAGCCCTCGGGTGTTTATCGATCCTCGCACGAACGCCATCAACGGCTTGAACAGCGGAGGCACTCACGGCAAGAATGGCATCGAGAAACCCACCGACAGCGACCAGTGCCACGACATCACCGTCTATGCGGAAATCGGCTTGGCCGCCGGCGCCTGCTCCGGAAATGGAATTCTGCTGGACATCAGCGATCCCGTACATCCGAAGCGTTTGGACGCCGTGAACGACCCGAACTACGCGTATTGGCACTCGGCTTCGTTTTCGAACGACGGAAAGAAGGTCGTCTTCACCGATGAATGGGGAGGCGGACTGGGCGCGCGTTGCCGCGCCAACGATCCGAATAAATGGGGCGCCGATTCACTATTTCACCTGAAGGACAACAAGCTGAGCTTTGCGAGCTACTACAAGATGCCGGCGGCGCAGGGCGATAGCGAGAACTGTGTGGCGCACAATGGTTCGCTCATTCCTGTTCCTGGCCGCGACATAGAAGTGCAGGCCTGGTATCAGGGGGGCATCTCTATTATGGACTTTACCGATGCGGACCATCCGATTGAAATTGCCTATTTTGATCGCGGGCCAATTGATCCCAAGATGCTCGTACTGGGTGGCGACTGGTCCGCTTATTGGTACAACGGCCATATCTACGGTTCGGAGATCGCTCGCGGCCTGGACATTTTTGAACTAAGCCCAACTGAGTTTCTGACTCAAAATGAGATTGATGCTGCGAAAACGGTGAGAATGACTGAGCTCAACGTGCAAAACCAGCAAAGGATTGAGTGGCCGGCTCAGTTGGTAGTAGCCAAGGCTTATCTGGATCAGTTGGAACGCTCGCAGGCTCTACCAGCGGAGCAAATCACCGCCATGCGAAAAGGGATTCAAGACGCCGAGCGTACACATCTGAATCGAGCCGAGCTCGCAAAACTTCAAGGCTTCGCGCGGTCGCTGAAAGAAAGCGCCCGAACCGCCAAGAATGAAGTAGACGCGAAGCGATTACAGGCTCTTGCGGAAATCCTACAGCGACCCGCTAAGTAAGCCGCAGGCAGATTATGGCGTATCAGGATGACTCCGGGGCGTTATTCGGGTTCGGAGTCATCCTTGATTAACTTACACCCTAAACTTTCCGCCCTGTAAAAGCGAACGTCCTATGGCGCTGGAAAAGCGCCTATAACCTCTTAGCGTCCGCCCCGCAATCGGTTCGACTGGAGCGCGGGCAGCGAGGTTCAAAAGTAAACCAAATCCTGCTTTATCACCACCTTGTTGAATGGCGTGGTGGCGCATTGACCGGTTGAGCAGTCGGGCATTATTTATTAATCAGATTGTCTTTTGATAGGTTCGAGTTTATGATGGCGCGACCTTTTGCATACATCACAAAAGGAGGCAAATGAAATGCGATTGAATGGACGGAACAGCGGTATCAAAAGAGCGCTCGCGTATGTGATTGCCATGTTTTCAGTTATTTCAATGGCCCCGATACGAGGGTACGCCTGGGGAGATCACGGCCATCGAACGGTCGTCAGGATTGCGGCGCGGTATCTTAACGACAAGGCATCGTCTGTTATAAACGAGATTTTGAAAGCCGATCCTTATTTGGCGCAGAAGTGTCCGCATGAATCGTCACTTGAACTCAAGCTTGCTTGTGTCGCATCGTGGCCCGACCCTCCCTTAAAAGATGAGCGGCCGTATACCGCAAACTGGCACTTTGTTGATATACCCGTAACGATGGTAGGCAGCGACCCGTTTCGCACCTCCAGTTATGAGGTGGCTCGCGACTGTGCAATGAGCAAGCGCGGCGATTGCGCAATCCTTGCCCTTGAACGATTGAAACTGGTGCTGGCCAACCCCAAGGAAGCGCCCATAAGCAGAGCCGAAGCCCTCAAGTTTATCGTTCATATAGTTGGCGACCTGCACCAACCCCTTCACAATGTTACCGACAAGAAGAACATAGATGACGAAAAAGATATTGGCGACCTGGGCGGCAACACGAAAATTGTTCAATGGTTATCAATGGAAACTAGCCCTAGGTGGAAAGACTATCACTGGAACCTGCACATGGTGTGGGATGAGGGAATCATAGACAGAACTTTGGAAATTCTGAAAACCGATGAGGACGGATATGTGAATCAGCTCGTCAGTGCGCTACCGGTTAAAGGCGACCAAACTCTGGCAAGGTATCAAACCGGAGATAGTTTAGCGTGGGCTGATGAGGGTTATAAGCTGGCCGTGTTTTATGCTTATAGAAAGCTTCCTGCTTACGATGAGACGTACAAATACACAAAAGATGGGAAAGCGGGTTACGGCGGATACATTCTTGATGCCAAATCCGGCTACTATGAAGCAAATCGTGAAATAGTTGACAATCAATTGAAAAAAGGCGGGCTTCGCCTGGCCAAGCTTTTGAACGATCTATTGGGTCAATAAGGGGTAGGTCGCCGGATTTTTATTTGTCCTGCATAAACCAAAGTTTATTTGCACCCTTGGATGATATTCTCGCTATCCTCAATATTCGTTTGGTCATCAAACAATAAAGGCTACCAATTACGGTAGCCTTTTCTGTTTGATTTGAATAATGGCCAGGGACGGAATTGAACCGCCGACACCGTGATTTTCAGTTCCACGCAGGCGTGTTATTCAGTGTTACCTTGTCCTGGAATCAACAAATTAGTGACCATTATATTCATTGTTTGTCAGAGCTTTGTGCGCTCTCTGCTGTCAGCGTTGCTGTCAAATTTTTTGCTCAATTACTTTGTGATTGCGAGTTCAAATGAGTCTCATTATTAGTGCCTATTGTCGTGTATTGCTTCTCTGAAATCATTTCCTTAATCTTATTTCATTCATAGTGTGTTCGTGCATTGTATTGTGTCTGCTGCAAGCGTTGTTACAGAGTTGCAGCAAAGCTTTTGGATGTTTCTCGAAAATCACTTGATGCCCGATGGAGGTAACTATGAGTGTAGAACAACAGGTAACAGAGCGGCTTTGTGTTGAGTGTGGCAAGCCTATTCTTCACCCAGCTGCTTCCGATCTTTGTACCTGGTGTTGGATGAAAAAGAACCATCCCGAAACGATGCGGCGGGAGGCTGAAAGATTGGAACGCGAAAGGCTGATGGAAGAACTAGGGATACCCCTTGATGCTTTATGGAAAAAGTTTACTCTTGGTGGAGCAATATTCGGTGATAAATGGGCCGATTATTCTGTTGAGGCTTTTGGTATGAATGTTGATTACCCTCCCACACCGGAAAATGACTTCCCTTTTATTAGAATATCTGGCCCTACTCGATTTGGATTAATCGTACAACTCAGGCAACAACGCATAAGACATATGACCTCAAAGGTCTTTGGAGAATTGAGGTACTATCCTGATCGAGGGAAGACTTACGCCATAAAAGGTGACGTTCAGGAAGCATCAAGCAAAGAAATGCGGCTCGCACAGCGAGGACTAAAAATGCTTGCCAAAGCAGCTAAACAATCGGCTGCCGGGCGTCCTATCGACAGCGGATTTGTGACAGAGGAAAATAAAGAAGATGCCCTGCAACTGATTATTGAGACTGGAAAAAAAATCTATCGAACCACAGGCAAGATTAGCCAGGATGTTATAGCTCAAAAGTGTGATGGTAATTACGGCATCAAAGATAAACGTGCAGTTTATCGCGTCGTGACTGAGCATTGTAAAAAAGATTGGAAAAAAGACATCCTTCCAGAAATTAAAAGCTAAATCCCCCTCTGAATTATTGTCATATTTTTGCCCCTTTTTTTTAGGTATATGTTAGTCCGTTAAGTTCCAAATAGGCTTAACGGACATTTTTTATCTAGGGAGACAAGAATGGAAAAATTGCTACTTAAACCAACTGAAGTGGCAGAAACTTTGGGTGTCGGTCGCTCAAAAGCTTATCAAATGATGGCATCAGGAATACTGCCTGTTGTTCGCATGGGCAAAAGTGTGCGTGTTCCTGTCGTTCAACTTCGAGAATGGTTGGCAAATCAACTACCTAACCAAACAGAAAGCGAGGGGATGAAGCCGAACGTTAAAGGAGAATAGATACTGTGAGTAACACGCTGGATTTTGCTCTCGATTATCATTCTCGTGGTTGGATGCCAATCCCCGTACCACACGGCTCGAAAAACCCCAATCGCATAGGTTGGCAAAACGAGCGTGTCACAGTTGAAGATTTACCGCGACATTTTTATAACAGCAGCAACATCGGTCTTTTGTTAGGCAAACCATCGAATGGGCTAACAGATATAGACCTTGATTGTAGCGAGGCGCGAGCGCTCGCACGTTATTTCCTACCCGAAACGACGATGGCAAGCTCGCGGACTGGCATTGATGAAGACACCCACAAATGGTTTAACGCCAAGGGTAGCAAAACAAAACAATTTCTCGATCCGATGCGGACGCAGACCGATACGGCAATGCTTGTCGAACTCCGTTCAACTGGTAGCCAGACCCTTGTTGAACCAAGCATACATCCGAGCGGGGGTAGGTATTTTTGGACGGGGCCGCTGGAGCCGGTAGAGGTTGATACGAAACATCTAACGGACTGTGTCTCTCAACTCGCCAGTGCCGCATTGCTTTTGCGTTACTATCCGCAGGAAGGCGCTCGCCATTTTTTCGCGCTGGCGCTATCTGGTGCTCTGTTGCGTGCCGGCTGGGCCGTAGCAGGTGTTGAAAGATTTATCGAAGTGATAGCGCGAGAAGCTGGCGACCCAGAAGTTGAAGACCGGATTAAAACCGTTGCTGACACAAAGGATGCTCTTGACCGAGGAGACAACTTTACCGGCCTGCCCCGCCTTAGCGAAATTCTGGACGAGAAGATTATCAAGGCGCTTGTAAAATGGCTCAAATTAAAAAATGGCACACACGCGAAAACCAAAGTTGAAAAACAATCACCTCCCTTGGTAGCCGACGTAGAGCCCTGGCACGAAGCGGTTGACGGCAGCCAGTTGCTTGACTCTATCGCTTCATTGTTTCGCCGTTTCCTTTCGGCAGATTTGCCCTGTTATATCACCCTTTCGCTTTGGGTGATTTACTCTCACTGCTTCGAGGCGTTTGAAATTTCACCCCTCCTATTGCTGTCATCTCCGACGAAGCGCAGCGGCAAAACAACTACGCTGACCTTATTAAGCGGGATTGTCCGCAGACCCGTGCCCGCAGCAAATATCACAGCAGCGACTATGTTTCGAGTGGTGCAAGCTGTACAGCCTACATTGCTGGTTGATGAAGCCGATAGTTTCCTTCGAGATAATGAAGAGTTGCGCGGAGTTATAAATTCCGGTCACACACGGAGTATGTCGGTTATCTTGCGCTGTGCTGGCGAGTCATACGAAGTCAAACCATTCAACACCTTTTCACCTAAGGTGCTGGCGATGATCGGTAAACCGCCGGGCACCATCCTTGACCGCAGTGTGAGATTGCCGCTTAAGCGTGCGCCTCACAATGCGAAATTAGAACTTGTCCGGCTTGACCGTTTGAGTGAGTTGAAATCCTTGCAGCGCAAGGCTGCTCGCTGGGCAAAAGACCAGTTGAAGGCATTACGCGACAGCGACCCTGAAGTCCCTCCTGCCATCAGGTCAGCACGAGACCGTGATAACTGGCGTCCACTCCTCGCAATTGCGGACGCCGCAGGTGGTGAATGGCCAGATAAGGCTCGCGCGGCTGCAATCGAATTGTGCGGAGGGAGTGATGAAGGCGATTCCGTAGGTGAGATGCTTATCAAAGACATCTACACCTTCTTTGAAGCCGAGGACTACCTTCGAGTTAAATCTGAAATAATTGTTGAACATTTGAGAACTATTGAAGATCGACCATGGGTGGAGTTTGGAAGACAACAAAAGCCTTTGACAACAAATGGCCTAGCGACCCTGCTTAGGCCCTTTGATGTCCGTCCCTGTCAGTGGCGCAATGGGGTTAAAGTTGAAAGGGGATATGAGCGGGCAGCTTTTGCAGATGTTTTTGATCGTTTTTGCTTTTCAGTGGATGCTGACTCGGTACAATCGGTACAGCCCTATGAAACCAATAGTTTACAAGAATGCGCAGTCGGTACAAAGGAAATCTCTGTACCGAGTGAGAATCTTTGTAACCATAGCAAAACAAAACCCTGTACCGAGTGTACCGAGTTGAACACCCCTGAAAGGGAAGAAAAGAGATTCTGTTCTGACTGTGGAGGCGAATTGGAATCGTTAGATGTCGGCAATACTTGCATTTTTTGCCGACTGACAGAACCACTTTTTGCGGAGGTAAGGCAATAATTTCAAGAAACGGGAAATAATATTTGCAATTATAAAAGTTTGCTCCCGCCTTCCTCACCGTCTGCAAGAGATGATGAGGTGAAGGTGAAGCACCGAACGAGTGTAGTGGAGCATAGAGCCTGATCAGAGATGGTTGGGCTATTTTTATAAGCTCTTGATATGTAAAAAGAGGAGGCGTATGATGAGCCTGTTTTCAATGTTCATAAATCTTAACAAACTTTTTCCTTAACCTAGGCTAAAGTTATAACATCAACTAAAAGAATTTAAGATGTTAAAACGAAAGAGTTCGTAATTTTGGAATTAAATTTATAATGTAAAAATTGGTCAGAACCTATCTCAAGACAGGAGTTTTCGGTTGTCAGAACCCCAATCAAAAAATAACCGTTTACTTTCATTTTTTTCTAAGCCAATTGTTGGCATTCTTGGCTCCATTGCCAGTATTATAGGCTTGATATTGGCAATTTACTTTTACGTGGGTGGAAAACAAAGTCCAGATTTAACTTATTCTATTAATCCGACGAGGCTTGAATTAATAAATGCAAAACAATCCTCCAGTTTTTCTATAAACTTTAACGGGAAGGCCGTTGAAGGTGATATTACTACTGCGCAAATTGCCTTTTGGAATCAAGGAAAGTCTCCAATAAAAAAAGAAGATATAATTCAAGACATATTCATTTATACAGAACCAAGCACTTCTATATTGGAAGCCTCCCTTACAAAATCTAGTCGAGATTTATTACAAATTGCACTGGGAACAGATGAATTCCATCAAGGACGAATACCGATTACTTGGAAGATTCTTGAACAGGGTGATGGGGGGGTTATAGAAATAATTTACAATGGAACTTCAGACATTAATTTTTATATTAGCGGAGCGGTGGTAGGGCAGAAAGAGATAACCAGATATAACAACAAAATTGGCTTTCAATCTCCAGAAGAAGAATATGAGTTTCGGCGGATGATGAATAAGCGGCGGCGAATTGTTTCTATTCCGATGGCTGTCTTTTTTGGAATTGGCTTTATATTTTTGATTGTGAAAATTTTGAGAGACAAGACTAAACTTTCTTCATTTGAAAAAAGAGGTCTTGTAATCGCCGCGATGCTGTTGGTGGTTCTAATCGTATTAATGGTATTGATGTTCAATTTAAGTCAGTATCCAACTTCCCCTTCAAATTTATAAGGCTACTTATTACGCTACAAAAGAGGAAGCCAAAAACAATATGGCAACCCTGAAAGATATATTAATTCGAATTGTTTACAGCCGCTTATTTGCGTTGCTAGGCTGGATTGCTGCTGGGATAAGCACTGCTATGGCTATTTATTTTCATTCCCAAATCAGAGAGATGCCTGAATTGACATAT
>JBIOWC010000643.1:0-2481 GCA_044868105.1 Blastocatellia bacterium | reverse complement strand
ATATGTCCAGATAACGCTTCAAGGTTTCATGGACAATGCGCGGCGAAGGGCACACGCCGCCATTATTCAGATTGATAATGGTGCGGTCGAGCGTAAAAGCGTTTTGAATTTCACGCCAGAAATCTTCGTCCAACGCCAGTTCTTCAGCCGCTACTTTTTCAACCGGTCGGGTCGCGGCAAAGATGCGCTCAAGGCTGTCATCGCGAAACGAAGCGACGGTGCCGAGCGCCGCGGCGCTGCCAAAGGTCCTCAAAAAATTTCTGCGTGTAAACATAACGCGCCCCCCATTGAATATAGTTTTGCGACATATTAAAGGTTTTCGCTATTGAATGCGAATTGAAAAACTGTTTCTACCACTTAACCCCCAAACCGCCGTCCGTGGCTTCGTCAGTTCAATAACGGTTGAGATTTTTCACCGTAAAGCGTATAACCCTTAACCATACGAACACCGGGGTATCACCTCACGCAACCATCAATCAGTTTTTCCGTAGAGCTCAGCATGATTATTCGTGATGAACAACGAAAAGCTTTTCGCCCTCTTGTTGAAGAGGCGCTGGTCTCTTCAATCTATGACTATCTGAGAGCTTATCCCGATCCGGTATTTGCCACCCTCTCTAA
The DNA here is from genome assembly GCA_044868105.1 of Blastocatellia bacterium. Classification (GTDB taxonomy): domain Bacteria; phylum Acidobacteriota; class Blastocatellia; order UBA7656; family UBA7656; genus JBFMDH01. Next base: position 1,863 of record JBIOWC010000643.1, on the reverse strand, counting down.
AAACGAACTCGAAGCCCGCGTTAAACGCGGCATCGAAAAAGGCCGGCAATACGGTTTGACGTGGGAAGCGTCGCTGTGTGCCTTTGTTGGGCTGACGGTTTTAATCGCCCCGAATTTTGATTTACACCCGGCAGTCAACAAAATTTTAACCGATAAAAATATTGAACCGAACGAGCGCCCCATCACCCTGGTGAACGACCTATCGGAAGCCGATTGGGAAGCCGCGCAAACTTATCGCTAGACTTTAGCCTGGCTCCAAGACGAAGGCCATATGGAAGACCTCAAAGTAGTCAACCTTCAACGCGCTTACGCCGTTCTCAAACAGGTCTGTCAGGAGATTGATGCTAAACGCCCTCAACCGAAAGGGAGTGCCAGTAAAACGGTGAAGGCGAATTTCCCGCTGCTTAAAAAACTGATTTTCACCGCTTCTGAAGAAATCTCGTTTAGCACGGGTCAGGGGTCTTCGGAGAAGTTAGAAAGGGTTATCAAAAATGCTCTCAAATTGCTCAATAAAGAGACCATTTCAGGGTTTAAAATCGAAGTTAATTTCTTTACCAAAGATGTCACCAATTGGCGCGAGCGGTTAAATGAAGCCTTGGCGATTCTCGCGCCTCCCGAAGAACCTCAACGTCCCAAACGCGAGCGGGACGCCGACAAGCCAACCCTCGTTTCAAATACCCCGTCGCAAATTTCAACGACTCCCTCAATTCCGACATCGCCATTTCAAAGCCCGCTCAAGCCTTTTCAAAATCCTTTTCCTCAAATTCCGCTGGCCACACCTTCGAGCTTTTTTGGAGATGACACGGAAACCATAGACATCACGCAATTTCTCAAGTCAGAAGATTCCGGGGTTGACCCCCAAACGACTTTCCCGCCATACACGCCGTTCAAGCCGCTACCGGTTGACGAAAAACTGCCGGTCTTCACCACGACGACCAGTGACGAAGTCAAAGAAGAGAAACCGGAGGAAGACCCCGATTTACAACCGCCGACCGAGAAAAAAAAGAAGAGCGATACGCCGCAGGGAAAGCTGGTTTTTCATTCTTTCTTCACAAAACCACAAACCGAAAAAACCGACGACCAGCCCTGCGTTCAACTCACACCTTTTCAAAAGCACTTGCATGAGTTGAATACGAAATTGAGCGGCAAGTTACGAAATTATTGGACGACCTACGACCTCAAACACTTTGAAGAGGCGCTGCTGGCTTGCGCCGAACAGGCCGAAGCCTTATGGGAAGAGGAGAAGGGACAGTACGGCTTTCTGCACCCTACGGAGGTTGGTACCGCCAAGCACGCGCGCGCCGAAGCTTTACTGAATGAGTTGCTGAACGGCAAATTAGCCTTCTGGAATAAATTCGTCCTCATTGAAAACCTCTACCTGCCGTCTACCAATGGACAAAATTTCAATAAAAGCGCCAGCGCCAAATGGATTGGTGGAAGTCAGGCGCAACCTGCGTCATACCCCGGGCAACAGAACAACACGCACAATCCCTGGGGCAGTTTAGAGCCGGATGTCTTGATTTTGAAAAATGACGCAACGATGCAAGAAGATGTCGAAGCCATCTATGATTTCAAATTTTCGGGGAATCAAGATTTCGTCCCGGATTGGGATAGCTACAACGAGAAGTCGCCTTATAACGGCGACAATCAAAAAAATGTTTATGCCACGTCCTTTCGTTTAGCAAAAGACAAGGTCAAACGAGTTCATCCGACCGGGATAAAAAATTAATCGGCGCGGCGATTCAAGCAAAAGTTTTGGCTTACGAAAATTTATCGAAGCGATTCAGAAATTCCTCTTTCGACAGACCGCTGGCTTCAATCAATTTGGTAAACCACGCTTCGTCGGCAAAATCTTTTCGGTTG
>JBIOWC010000642.1:0-2187 GCA_044868105.1 Blastocatellia bacterium | reverse complement strand
AACGGCACTTCTATTAACGGCAATAAAATTACTGAACCCCATAAGCTCAATCATGGCGATGTCATCGGTATGGGGGTGACGAAATTGACTTTCAGATTAAGCGGCTATAGCGAAACCGGAGTGATTGAAATGCCGGAAACGACGGCGGCGATTCCCAATATGCCGTTGCCGCTTACTCAGGATGCGTTAGCGGGCGCCATCTTGAAGGAAGGCTTAGTTTCGCGTTCAGACATTGAAAGGGTGCGCGGCGCAGAGGCGCGCGGGCGCCGGTTATATCGCGCCCTGGTTGAAGAAAAATTGGTTAAAGAAGAACCGTTACGCGATTTGATGAGCCGCATCTTTCAAATTCAACCGATCAATTTGCGCGACACGAAAGTGGATGAAGCGTTTGCGGCAAAATTTTCATCAAAACTGGCTCGCGAAGCCTGGATCTTCCCGGTTTCTGAGACCCAGTGGCATCTAACGCTAGCGGTTGCTGACCCGACAGACATCGCGGCAATCGATGAAATAAAACGCAAAACCACCCATCAGATTCAAGTCCGTCTGGCTACCGCTAGCGAAATTATCGAAAAGACTGACCTCCACTTTGGTTCGCGCCTGGTTGGCGTGTTGCCATCGGGCGAAAAGCTCGAATACCCGCTGCTCAAAAAAGAGGTCGAAATCGGTAAAGCTCCACACAACCACATTGTTCTTACGGACCAGACGGTGAGCAATACGCACGCCATTGTGATGAGTCGCGACGGCGGTTTTATTATTGTTGATTTAGGCAGTCGCAACGGAACCTATGTAAACGGCGAACGCCTGGCGACCCAACCACACACTCTCAAACACGGCGACGCAATTCAGATGGGACAAACCGTGTTGACCTTTAGAAATCCCAGTGAAACGCCAGAAAATGTTACAGCCGTTTTGTCGCCGGAAATAATCGAAGAGATACGCCGACGGGCTGAATCCAATATAACCGAACGCCAGGTTCTTGACGCCAATCAAATGGGCGGTGGAGCGTTCGCTCCCGTTGGCAATGTCGTCATTACGCATACGCCTCCGGCCGAAGTACCAATTGCACAGAATCTGGTAGCAGCGCAAACCCCAACGGCTGCTGCTACTGAAGAGTCGCCTGAGGCGGGGAAAAAGAAAAAGAAAAAAGATAAGGATGGCAAAGAAAAAGAACAGGAGCGGATTAAAGCGGCCTACATCGGAGCCCTGGGACGAATTCTCGCAGCTATTTTAAGCGTCATCTTAACCGTAGTCCTGGCCATCTATATCAATAATTCAATGAAGGGTGGGAGCGGCGAAACTAAAGAAAAACCCATCATCGAAACGAATGCCAAGGGCAAAGCCAAATTGAAGGTCGCAACACCGGGAGCGGGCACGGCTTTTTCAGACGGCGTATTCGAAGCTTCAAGTGTTACGCAGGTTCCCAACAGTGAAGGGGTCTTTTTTGTTGCCGATAATAAACCCAATGAAATTTTCTATCTGCCGCTCGATAGCAATGGGAAACAGTCTGGCGCAATCAAACCGATCAATTTCGGCACCAATTTAGCCGACCCCGAAGGCATTACCTACAGTGGCTCATTCTTTTATGTAGTCGGTTCCAACTCTCACGCAGAAGCGGGTGAACGCAATGCGTTGGCGCGTTTCGCCTATGATTCGACGACGCAGACCATTCAAGGTCAAACGGATGTGATGGTCAATCTGCGCGATTTTTTATTCGAGAATGTCCCAGAACTCAAAGCCGTTGCCAATCTCGAAGGCAATGCCGGTGGGATTAACATTGAGGGCATCGCCTGGGACCCGATTCACGACCGGCTTTACCTAGGGATGCGATCGCCGATTGTGGGCGGCAAAGCGCTCATCGTGCCGATAAAATTAAAAGACCCTAGAGGAGCATTCACCACCCAAAACCTCACGGTTCCTGAATCGCCGATTCACCTTTCATTAAACGGCTTGGGAATTCGGGATATTCAATACGACAATCGGTTGGGAGTATTTTTAATTATAGGAGGGCCATCCGGTTCAGGTGGCGGCAGCGAAGTTACCTTATACGAGTGGAATGGGGATACCGATTTTTCAAAAACCGAATCTGCGCCTCGCGAGGTGACCAAACTGGATGCGGTGATGAAGCCGGAAGGCGTTACCCGAGCCAAAATCGGCGGACGCGATTTCATCTTTATTGTAGGCGATGGC
>JBIOWC010000641.1:0-8224 GCA_044868105.1 Blastocatellia bacterium | reverse complement strand
TACCTGCTCATCAGCGACACGGCTTTAGCTTTGGGCGAATACAAAATGCTTCAAGGCATGCATTCGCCGCTTGCCGAAAAACTCTTCAACGAAATTTACCGATAGGCGGGGCGCGCAACCCCCTTGTTGTTGCGACGCTATAGCGCATCCTTTGCGTTGGGGGCTTCCGGCCCGGCGCGTTTGGCATAGCGAGTGATATTTCTCGCCAGATAGGCGGCATAACTTGCTACCTCTGGTTCGCTGTTGCCGCTCAGTTCAAGGAGAAGGTCGTGGAGTTGCCAAAAGGTAGGGTCGAGCACAAAGCGGTCTCTGATAGACTGCGCCAGATAGACCAGCGCGCCTTTGACCACATCGCCATCGTCGTCTTGCAAGTATTGCGCGATAGCCGGCATTTCCCGGCGTTCAAGGTGGTGAGCGACTAAACATTTCGCCGCAAAAAATCGAGTCGCGGCTTCGGCGTGATGCAGGTTGGCGGTCATCCAGGTCATCAAGTCATCATAGGCTTTATCGGTTAGAAACCGTCGCGCCTGCGCGGGGGTTGCGCGCTCGAGATCCTCTTCATCTTCGCTGCCAGTCGCCAGATATTCATAGGTGAATTTGTAGAGATAGAAAGTTCCGCAGACGGGGCAGCGTCTAAATTCGCGGCGGTCTTCTTTACTGACCCGGCTATCTTTCAGGCGCCCCAGTCTATCGGCTGCAGCCGGCAGGGTTTTGGTCTCTTCCTCATGCGCGTATTTGAAAAAGGAAAATTCTTCGTCTTTCAGATGTTTGCAAATTTCGCAATCTGAAATAGCGATGAATTTGCCGTCTTGAAACTTTTCGTCGGTCATGGCTACTGCTGTCGCCTCGGCGCTTGAACTTTGCCGGTTAAGCGACGCCAAGGTGAAACCCTGCGTCATCGCCCCCGAAGCAACTACTCAGGGTTGTCCCCCGCAGGCGCAGCTATTGTTGGTGATGTTCCTGTCGGTAATTGTAAAACTCAACCCTTGCGACAGTAGTTGTATGGACGCAGTTGCCCGGACGCCATCAATCCTAGCCATAACCCTTCGGTCTAATGCCGAATGTTGAAGCGTAATTGTGCTGCCTCGTTTGGTCAAACTGCCGGCGCCGCTCAAAACAACCCCATGGCAATTCGTAAATTGATAATCCCCGGTCGGCGTATTAATTTTCAAGATACCGCCGCTGCTTTCGTCCTGGATGCAGAGATTAAAAGGGTCAATCACGTTGAGATAACGAGCTAAAGCGAAATTAGGCTTTGGGCCGCTGGTAAAGGTATAATCCGAATACCCGGCAGCAACAATTTTCCCATCAGCCTGAAGCGCCAAATCGTTTATCACATCGGACTCATTGAAGTCTGTCGTTAGCTTTCCCGCCAATCCGAATGAAGGGTCGAGCGTGCCGTCTGTCAAGAAGCGAACGAGGGCGAAATCATAATTGCCGGCGGCATTGAAAGCCTGGCCGCCCACCAAAATCTTTCCGTCCCTCTGCATCACGACGTCCTGAGCTTCGTCGTAAATCGCGACCGGGTCAACGTGCGTGGTCACTCTCCCGCCCATGCCAAACGTCGAGTCCAACTCTCCGCTGCTCAGGTACCGCGCGACCCCAAACTGGTTGCAGGCTCTTCCAGCCGCGACCAGTTTCCCGTCACCCTGCAGGGCCAGCGACCAGGCCCGGTCATCGCAAAGAGAAAAATCGGTCGTCACCACACCCTGGTATCCGAAGGTCGAATCAAGGGTGCCATTCGAGTTATAGCGGGCGAGCCCGAAATCCCCGTAAGCCCCGCTCTGGATGAGTCCGGCGACAACAATCTTGCCGTCGGGTTGCAGGGCGACATCATAACCCTCCGCGGATTGCCGGACGCCGTTTGGGGCGAAAAATACGGTCGCCACAATGCCGCCCATACCGAAGCTGCTATCTAATGAGCCATTGCTGTTATAGCGGGCCAGCGCGAACGTCAGGTTGGGGCTTTGCGTGAATCCGGCGACGACAATCTTGCCGTCCGGCTGAATCTTCATCGCGCTGATGCCTTCGTCATCGGCAGAGAGAAAGGTGATAACCTTGCCGCCGGCGCCAAAGCTTGAATCGAGACTTCCGTCACTATTCAGGCGGACAAGCGCAAAATCCAATCGAGGAATCGGAGAGCCGATGGCGCGCCCGGCAACCACGATTTTGTTGTCGGGTTGAAGGGCAACCGCAGTAGCGATTGCGTAGTCGGTAGGGGATAAACTCAGCCTGACAATACCGCCCGAACCGAATGTCGCATCCAGGTCGCCATCCGCCTCATAACGGATGATCGTAAAGTCGCTTTCGACAATGCCCACAGCAACGATTTTCCCGTCGCCCTGTATTGCTACGGCTTCCGCCCACGCTCGAACCGGAGAGAAATCGGTCACCACCTTGCCGTCGCCACTAAACCCTAAATCCAGATTGCCGTCATTGGCCTGGCTGAAACCCGGCAGGATTAAAAAGCCCAGCACAGTAAGAAGCACAAACCCGGTAATTCCAGGTCGTTTATTTTTTCTAATAAACCGAAGGCCTTTCATTTAATAATCTCCAAATTCAAATAGTTATGCCTATCAGGATGGTTGGCGTTCTTTTATTAAAATCTCCTACCAGGTCACCTGTCCAAGAACCTCCAATAAAAGTGGACTTAGGAAGTTGAGGGTGAGCGCGCTAACACATCTATCCAGAAGGTCTGCCCTACGTGCTGCTGGTTTTCGACAATTCAGTATGATTGCCGCAAATTCATTCTTGCCGAAAAACAGAGCAATCATATACAGGCAAGTTACATCCATCAAGTTTCATTTACTCGATGAAACCTGATAAACCTGGGCTGCGGGTTTTCACCAAACCGGCCTATTGAGTGAGGCCTCGAGGTTTGATTCTGTCACTAGATTCATCCCCTGGTAACCGCTGTCAGGTTCATGGTGAGTAGCGCTCCCGGCTTGGGCAGTTCGCTCACGCCAATCGCCGTTCGCGCCGGGCGGTGGTCGCCCATCATCTCAACATAAGCCCGGTTCATCTCCTCGAAATCCCCCATATCTTTCAGGAAGATGTTGATGTGAATAACCTGGTTGAGGTCTGACCCGACGGACTCTAACATCACTTGAAAGGACGCCAGAATCTGTTTGGCCTGCGTATAGACATCCGCTCCGGCAAGTTCGCCGGTAGCCGGATTGACACCGGCCGTTCCGCCGATGCTGATAAACTGACCGACCTTGGCGATGTGATGATACGGCCCAATGGGTGCCGGCGTATTCGCGGGCGTCGAAGTTTCTACGGTGTTGGACATATTCCCTCCCATTGATGAAGTAAATGTTGTGGGTCTAAATTATCTCCGGCCTCCACCACATTAATGACAGGCGTCTGCAATAGCGCGAATCTCCGCATTTTCGATAATCTGCCCGTGCATATTTTCCCGCGTTGCCTGCAACATGGCTCGACCGATATCTTCGGCTTTGACGTAAAGATTGGGAAACGCTTTCAAGAGGTTCAGAAGCGGGCTGGCCAGGCGAAGTGACCAGGGGCTGTTGGCTGACAACTCCCCATCAATATAAGCCGGTCGCCAGCAAACGGTCTTCATCAGCTTCATCAAATCGCTTTCGGTTTCCGCTTTGACGCGCGCCCACATAAAGCGACTGTTTAAGCTCGTGCTGCGACCGCTGATGAAGTGAAAGATGGCCTCGGGGCTTTGCAGCTTGAGCAGGTGCGCTGCGGCCAGCGCAAACTCGTAAGTAATCTTTCGGTATTCCGCTTCGCCGGAAGCCTGGGTTGATGAAATGCCGAGACAATAGAGACAGGCGTCAACCTCCGCAAAAGCATCGGCGACCGCCTGGTAATCGAGAAAATCGGTGTGCAGAAAGGTGCGCAATTTATCGTTGGTGATGGCGAGCGGGCGACGCGTGATGGCGCGCACCTCTTCAACCTGGGAAGCAGCAAGGCAGGCTTTAAGGACACCGCCGCCAGCCCGACCGCTGGCTCCAAAGAGGACAATTTTCATAGGGTTTGTTCCTCGCGCTCACTTCGTCACTTTCTTTAATTCAACAATCAAGTTATGGATGGGGGTGTTGCCGGTGTTCATAATCCGATGCGTGACCGGGGCATTATAGAAAACCTCACCCGGTTTGCGGGCCAGCGCAACCTCTCTGCCGTCGGCGAGAATAGCCTTTCCCGTATAAGCATTAAACACGAAGGCGACATAGGCCGGATGCGAATGCAGGGCGGTCGTTTCGCCAACCTTGACATCGTGGTATTGCACGCGCACGTGTTCATTTTCAAGTAACACTTTCATATCCGGTATCGCTTCCAGGCGGTCCTGGCGCCCGGGCGAACGGTGCCAGCTAGAGACCAAAAAACCGAAGAGGGAAACCAGTATCGAACGTCGGAAAACCAGCATAATGCGTTACCTCACTTTGCGTGGCGCAATCATAGTTTGGCCAAGGCTTTCAAACAAGTTTCATTTGGTGAAGGAGACCAGTTCGACGGTTGATAACCCTTCAACAAAAGTTTTCACCATGCCGACATCTTTGGCGTACCAGTTCGTCACTTTGATGGTCCCCTCAATCGGCAGGCTAAGCGGTTTGCCTTCGCCCAGGCTGGCCATCATCTTTTGCGCGATGTTCGATTCGACTTTGAAAGCCGTGAAGGTGCCGGCCGGCACCACAACCGTTTCTTCGCCGACGATTTCGTTGGCGACATTGATATGGCCTTTGGCGTCGCCGGTCGGCAACTTAGCGGCAACCTCGTAGCTGCTCGTCCATTTATATCCCTTTGCCCATTTGTCAGGCGTGGGAACGGTTACCCCGCTGGCGCTCAAGGTTTGAATTTTCACAGTATTATTTGGCGTGCTGAGTTGCGCGAACTCCAGAGCCGCCAAACCCTCAGGCGTACATTTAAAGCCGTTGGTCATCGAAGAGCCGTTACTGAAACTATTATTAAAGGTGAATGAATCCGGCGTGATATTGGTAAAGCTCTCCGTGTAGGTGGTGTTCAAGCGGGCATCCGAATAGGTGCTGCGATATTCACGCTTCAGAGTAGGCGAAATCGGATAGTACGGGTTGGCGCAAATCGCCGCTACCGTAGCCATAGAGGGCGGGCTCGGCGGCGCTGACGAATTGGCCTTGCCCTCCGGCGCCTTCGAGTTTGAATTATCGCTACAGGCGAGCAAACCGCAGGTGAGCATCAATAAGCAAGTTAATGAAGAAAAGAATTTTGATGAAGAGAAGAATCTTGCGGGCCTGGGGGTTCTCATAAAGGTTGTCCTTTCAAAATAGATTTTCCTGTCAACGGAACGCGATTTCGACATGAAGGTTGAACCACGCTTGTCGGAAATTGCGCAAGGCGCATTTGAAAACTGCGAAAAAAATTTAGACTTGCCCAGCTAATCAAAGGTAAAATCTTTCGCGGAAAAATTGCTATGGTGAAAAAGACGGTAACGCAAAAAGAGAGTGCGCAAGAGACCTCTCCGCAACAGCAGGGGATTACGCATCTACTGGTTGAATGGCGCAACGGCAATAAACAGGCGTTGGATGCCATTTTGCCACTCGTGTATACGGAACTTCGCCGCATTGCCATCGGCCGACTGCGACTCGAACGCCCCGGACATACGTTGCAACCGACGGCGCTGGTTCACGAAGCTTATTTGCGCCTCATTGAACAAGACCACGTTGACTGGAAAAATCGCGCGCAATTTTTCGGTATAGCCGCCGAGATGATGCGGCGCATTCTGATCAATCATGCGGTCGCTAAACAGGCCGAAAAACGCGGCGGCGATGCCGTCAAGGTCTCTTTAAGCGTTGTTGATTATGTTTTCCACAATCAACAAGACGTTGATATTCTGGCGCTCGATGAAGCCATGCGCCGGCTCGCCGCTTTTGATGCGCGCAAGAGCCGCCTGGTCGAACTGAAATTTTTCGGCGGGCTCTCCATTGAAGAGATAGCCGAGGTCCTGGAAGTTTCGCATGCGACGGTTGAACGCGAATGGGCAATTGCCCGGGCCTGGCTTTATCGGGAAATCACAAAATAGTTTTCAGTTGCTAGTTTTTAGTTTTCAGACAGGGGCGGTCACTGTAGTATCTAAGCCATCAACCTGAGACTGAAAACTGAAAACTGAAAACTAAAAACTGGATATGGACGCGGAACGCTGGCAAAAAGTAAATGAGATTTTTCATTCGGCCTTGCAACAAGCCGTTGACCAACGCGGCGGGTTTCTCCTGCAGGCTTGTGCCGGTGACTCCGAGTTAATCGCCGAAGTCCAATCCCTCCTCTTTTCCTACGAAGAATCATCCAGTTTCATTCAAGGGTCGGCCTTCGATCATGCGGTTGACCTCTTCGCGCAAAGCGATACGCCGCAACCGGGTCAGCGAATCGGTTGTTATAAAATTGTCCGGGAAATCGGCCGCGGCGGCATGGGAGCGGTCTTGCTCGCCATTCGCGATGATGAAGAGTACGAAAAAGAGGTCGCCATCAAAATCATCAAACGCGGCATGGATACCGATTATTTGCTCGAACGCTTTCGCAACGAGCGGCAAATCCTTGCCCGCCTTGATCACCCGAACATTGCCCGACTCCTGGACGGCGGCACTACGGAAAGCGGCTTGCCGTACTTTGTGATGGAATACATCGAAGGGCAACCGATTGACGAATATTGCGATGAAAAGAAGCTGTCGGTCGTTGAACGCTTGAAACTCTTTCGCAAGGTCTGCGCGGCGGTGCATTACGCGCATCAAAATCTGGTCATCCATCGTGACCTTAAACCGAGTAATGTGCTGGTCACAGATGACGGCACCGTCAAGCTCTTGGATTTCGGGATTGCTAAAATCCTGACTCCCGATTCGCAAGGGTTTACCAAGCAAACCGCCACCCTGATGCGCATGATGACTCCCGAATATGCCAGCCCGGAACAGGTGCGCGGCGACCACATCACAACGGCTTCAGACATCTACAGTTTGGGCGTGGTGCTTTATGAACTCTTGACCGGACGCTCGCCATACCGTTACAAAGGGCGCTCGCCTCTGGAAGTGTTGAGCATTGTTTCCAACAATGAACCGGAAAAACCGAGCACCGTCATCTATCGGCTTGAAGAGAGCACCCGCAGCTTAAACGGCGCCGAAACCCAAATCATTACCGCCGAAGATGTGAGCCTGTTACGCGAAGGGTCGGCCGATAAACTGCGACGGCGGTTGAGCGGCGATCTGGATAACATCGTTTTGAAAGCCATGCGCAAGGAGAAAGAACGGCGGTATCTTTCGGTCGAACGCTTATCCGATGACATTCGCAATTATCTGCATGGGTTGCCGGTCAGCGCCCGCAAAGACACCTTCTCGTATCGCGCCTGGAAATTCGTGAGTCGCAATAAAGCGGCGGTGGTTGCGGCAACCCTCGTCTTGCTCACCTTAATCGGCGGCATTATTGCCACCGCCTGGCAGGCCAAGGTCGCCCACGAGCAGCGTATGCTGGCGCGCGCCGACCGCGAAAAAGCCAGAGACCTGGCGCGCAAAGTGCTGTTCGATTATCACGATGCCATTGGTGATCTGCCGGGTTCCGTACAAGTGCGCAATAAACTGGCGCAGGATATGGTTGAATACCTCAATAGTTTTGCGCAGGACGCTGCAACCGACCCGGCGCTGCAGGGTGAACTGGCCGACGCTTACGAGCGGGTCAGTTCGGTTTTGGGCGGTTCGGCGTATGCCAATCTCGGCGACACCGATAAAGCGTTGGAGAATTTGAAAAACGCGGTGCGCATTCGCGAAACCCTCTTGAATACCAACCCGCACAGTCCCGAACTGAAGATGAATCTGGCAAACACCTATAGAAAATATGCGGCGCTGCTTTCGGAAACTCCGAATCTCGATGCGGCGCTGGCCAGTTATCGGCAAGCGGTTGAGCTTGCCGGAGAGCTGGTCAATTCCGAGCCGCCCAATAGCAGTTACCACCGCCTGCTGGCACTTAATTGCGGCGACCTCGGCAGCTTTCTGACCACGCGAGGCAATTGGGATGAGGCGTTAGCCAATCAACAACGCGCCTTGTACATCCACGAATCGTTAGCCAAAGAGGACCCGAATAATCCCGAAACCCGCCGCGCCCTTTCCGTCTGTTATGAAGCGATTGGGCAAATCTATCTGCAAAGAGGCAATGCCACAGGCGCGCTTGAACAGCAACTCAAGGCCCTGGAACTGAGGAGGGCTTTAGTCGCCGAACATCCGCTCAATGCCGAATATAAACG
>JBIOWC010000640.1:0-2834 GCA_044868105.1 Blastocatellia bacterium | reverse complement strand
AAAACCCTGAGGGAAGAGAAAGTTTCTCTAGGAAATTAAAGGAAATAAAAAAAATTGGTTAGCAAATTAAATCTTCAGGCCAGGATAAAAATCGTACACGAATCATACGAGAGCGGTTTTCGCGTGTATGAATGGGCGAACCGATTTCAGACGAAGCGTGTAAATTTGAATAGTTGAAAAATGTTCCATGGCAAACATATAGTTTATCTCAATGAACCCGTATCTCTTCTACACCATTGCCGGTTGCGACCATATGAACAGTCGGTGTAATTTGAAAAGCATCCTGATAAGCGTGTGAGATGATTTGCTGAAATTCTTTGACACTTGCCTTACGCACCAGATTCACTGTACAACCGCCAAAGCCGCCGCCCGTGAGGCGCGCGCCAATTACTCCGGTGATTTGCGCAGCCGTTGCCACCAACATATCCAGTTCGCGGCAACTCACCTGATAATCATCCCGCAAGGAACGATGCGACTCGAACATTAATTGTCCCATAGTGGTGAGGTCGCCTTTGCGCAAGGCGCGCGCGGCACGCAACGTACGGGCATTTTCGGTAACCACATGGCGACAGCGTTTTCTTAAAACTTCGGGAAGCTGGGTCTTTAAATTTTCAAAGTCTTCGAGGCTGACATCGCGCAACGCTTGAATATTTGGCAGGTGGGTTCTGAGCATTTCCACCGCTTGTTCGCATTCTCCGCGACGCACGTTATATTCGGAAGCCGAAAGTTGATGTTTAACCTGGGTATCGCAAATCACGATGGCGAAATCGGAATTGTGCAGCGGAATTTGGGCAATCTCCTGCGCCCGGCAATCAATCAAAAGGGCGGCGCCTTGACGACCAAAGACCGCCGCCATTTGATCCATTAAACCGACCTTGGCGCCGACGTAGTTGTGTTCGGCTAGCTGTCCGGCTTTTGCCAGCATTAATCGCGCCACCGGCAAGTCTGAAAGGCTAAGGAGCGCAAACCCCACGGCGATTTCCAGCGCCGCCGATGATGAAAGCCCGCCGCCAATGGGGATGTCGGATTGAATCAACAAATCGGCGCCGTCAAGAATATTTCCCTGCGTCTCCAGGCTGCGCGCCACCCCTTCAACATAATTCAACCAGGCGCCGGCCTGCGGGGGTTTCGGTTTATCAAGGTGAAACTCAAACTCCTCGTTGAAATCCAACGAACGCACGCGCACCAGGCGGTCTTGGCGGGGGCCGCCGGCCACAAAGGTTGAAAAGTTAATCGCAATAGGCAAGACAAAGCCGTCATTATAATCGGTGTGTTCGCCAATTAAATTGACTCTGCCGGGGGCGCGAAACAGCCTTGGCGAATGGCCAAATAGCTCTTGAAAATTTTGTCTCAGTTTATCCACATCTGCCATGTGAAGCCTCAATCTTGATAACCGTTCGGATGCGTTTGCGCCCACGCCCAGGCCGATTCAATTATCGCCTGCAGGTTTTGTCGTTCAGGTTTCCAACCCAACTCGCGCCTGATTTTTTCGGAACTGGCAATGAGCAAAGCCGGGTCGCCGGCGCGACGATGATCAATATGAACCAGAAACTTACGCCCGGTCACTTCTCTGGCCACTTGAATAACCTCTTTGACCGAGTAGCCGTCGCCGCCGCAACCGAGATTGTAGATGGCGCTGCGCTCGCCGAGAATGCCGAGCGCCTGAATGTGGGCGCGCGCCAGGTCAACCACATGGATGTAATCGCGCACGCAGGTGCCATCGCGCGTCGGGTAATCGTCGCCATATATTTCAACCTGTAAACGATTGCCCATCGCGGCTTGCAGAATAATCGGAATTAAATGGGTTTCCGGGTCGTGATGTTCGCCACAATGAGCCGTTGCTCCAGCTGCATTAAAATAGCGCAACGAGACATAACGCAACCCGTAAGCGTTTTCGTACCAGCGCAGCGCTTGTTCAAAAGTCAGTTTGGTTTGACCGTAGGGGTTGGTCGGCTGGGTTACATCGTCTTCTTCAACGGGTTGTTTTAAGGGTTCGCCATAGACGGCGGCGGTTGAGGAAAAGACAATTCGTTTGACGCAACATTCAACCATGGTATCGAGCAGGGTCAGCCCGACGGCAACATTATTGCGATAATATTTCGCGGGGTTTTGTACGGATTCGCCGACCAGAGAATCAGCCGCCATATGAATCACCGCTTCAATCTTGTGGGTGCGAAGGGTATTGCAAAGCGCTTCACTCTCGGCTAAATCGGCGTGCACAAATGTCGCGCCCTCGACAATGGCCTTGCGGTGTCCTTTATAGAGGCTATCGTAAACGACGACCTCATGTCCGTCTTTAACCAGCTCTTCGGTAACGACGCTGCCAATATAACCGGCTCCTCCGGTAACTAATATATTCATAACTTCTCTCAATCAAGTTTTGCGTTACAGACGGTCTAAGCGTCCGCCATCAACCCGTATCGCGGCCCCTTGTACGAACCCGGCGTCCGCCGAAGCGAGGAAAGCGATAACTGCGGCGATCTCTTCAGGCTTGCCGACATCGCCGCTGATAATTTTCTCGGCGCCCGATTTGACGTTCGGATTATCCCAAAGCATCGGCGTATCAACTGCCCCTGGCAGAATCGCTGTCACGCGAAGCCCTTTGGGTTTTGCTTCCAGAGAGGCCGAGCGCGTGAGCGACAGCAAAGCGGCTTTTGCCGCCGCGTAGGGCGCCACCAGGGGCTCGGTCTCTATTGCATGAATGCTCGACACATTGACAACCGTGCCCCCCGGTTGCATATGTAAGAAGGCTTGCTTGATGAAGAGAAAGGCGCCCAACAAGTCTACGTTCAAAACCCCGCGCCAGTCATCCACGGTTAAATCTTCTATCGCTT
>JBIOWC010000639.1:0-8685 GCA_044868105.1 Blastocatellia bacterium | reverse complement strand
TTTGCCGAGTTTGCTGGCCATGAAGAGTGGGGGTGAACGGCACATTCAGGTTTTAGATCAAAGTGGTGATGCCCAATTATTTAATGGCATACGAAGCCGATTAGATTCGACGGCCGATTCTTTGGGTAGCAAACGGCAATTCGGGAGCACAAAATTCAGACTGGAACGGGTGGTGGTTCCCGCCGATAAAAATGCGGAAGATGTTGCCAAAGAGTATAGCGGGATGGCTTCTAAGGATTCGAGTGAAGGGATATTGATTTTACCGAAAAATATATTGAATGGAGATGAGCCTCCTGAGTACTACGCCAAGAATCCCGGAGATATTGTGGTCAGCAATGTAGAACGCGCAATCAACGATGAGGTCCGAGAGCGAAGACTCTCAATGGCGGGAATGGATAAAAATAAAATCGAAGAGTACACGCGAAATATTGATTTGAAAAAATTGACCCCCAGCGGGGTCGAGGAAAAAGGCGTCCCGCGTTTTGTAATTGGCATGGTGATGCTTTTCTTCATTTATATGACGACGCTCTTTTACGGAATATTCATGATGCGCGGCGTCATTGAAGAAAAACAATCGCGCATTGTCGAGGTCGTCATCTCGTCAATCAAACCGTTTCAATTGATGATGGGAAAACTGATTGGCATTGGACTGGTTGGCCTCACGCAATACACGATCTGGGTGTTATGCGCGGTTGGTCTCGCTAAATTCGGGCTTTCGATGTTCGCGAACCAGGGGTTTCAACTGCCGGAATTTCCAGCAATCTGGCTGGTCTATTTTGTCGTCTTTTTTATCCTTGGTTATTTTCTGTTTGCGACGTTGTATGCCATGGTCGGGGCAATGGTTTCAACAGAAGAAGACGCGCAACAAGCTCAATTACCGGTCACCATGATAATCGTCATCCCGATGTTATTATTCGGAATGGTGATGGCCAACCCCGATTCAACCTTGTCAACGACACTGTCCATGATTCCTTTTTTCGCGCCGACTTTGATGATGATGCGAATCGCCATGGTCAATCCACCGGTTTGGCAGGTGCTTGGCTCGATGATTTTAATGGTGCTGACCATTATCGCTGCGGTATGGATAGTTGGCAGAATCTATCGCGTCGGCATTCTCATGTACGGCAAGCGTCCCTCGATTGCCGAACTCGGTAAATGGATACGTTATAACTAATAGAAGTTAAGGGGAGGGCGGGAGAAGGAGTGATAAAGGTCGCCTTGTTTTTATCACCTCTTCTCCCGCTTTCCTCTTCAACCCTTTATCCTCAGTTCTTCTTCTCTTTCTTCAAGACACGTGGCGCATAATAAGGCTTGCCGGCTTGTTGAATCTTCTGCACCTCTTTTCCGAAATTGGTTCCATAGTCGCGTTCAGCATCGGTCATTGCCCAGGCTTGTCGTTTGTAGTTCCAATTCTCAGGATTCAACCGTTGGGCTTCCTTATAATGCGGGATGGCATCTTCGGCTTTTCCTTTATGCGATAACAGTTCCGCAAGCGCAAATTCAACCGCGGCCAGCGCATGTTCGGGTTTTTGCGGCGCGAGCATTTTGCGCAACTCGGTTTCGCTTAAGGCATATTGGCTCTTCTCGCCATTGGCCGCCCAATCGCGTACCGCATTTAAATATTCTTCGGCGTCCATACCGTGGAAAACTTTATAGCGATTATCAACATAAGCGGCTTCGTTTGGACGAACGATGCGACCTTGCTCGTCAATCCACACCGCAGTCGGCACATTAACCATATCGTAAAGCCGCGTGACGAGTTGCGTTTCATCAATTAAAACGGTGTATTCAAGCGGGGATTTGGTAATCCAGGGAGCCGCGTCTTTTATGCCGCCGGTGTCTTGTGCAATGGAGAGGATTTCAAAGTTTTTGTTTTTGAGTTCAGCGTAGAGCTTTTGCCAGCCTGGCAAATCAAAACGGCAGCCTCACCACGAAGCCCAGGTGATGAGCAAAACTTTTTTACCGCGAAAATCGGCGAGCGAATGCAGCTTACCATTCATATCGGGCAAACTGAAATTGGGCGCTTCAAGGGTGTTGAGGTGCGCGTTCTGCGCGTCGGGTCGGGCGCCGAAATAATAGATTGAGTTTTTTTCATCAAAGGCGACCGGTTGTTTTACAAGGCGGGCAAACTCCGACAGGTTGAACCACTCGGTTTTGCCTTGTTTATTGACGAATTGGGCTTTGCGATTTTTCGGAATCGGAAAACAGAGGTCGTCACGACAGATGCCCTGGGGTTTGACTACATAGCGAGTGGCGCTCATTAAATCTTTCATCGTTACCCAAACATCTTTCGATTCCGACAACATCACATTCACCTGAGTAGGCTTTTCATCGAAAATAATGGTCATCGGTTTGGTCTCCGCTTTTGCGTAAATACTTGTAAGTACGCAGAGCAAGAAGGCGACTAGCACAGTCAGAGTTTTTCGCATATCTGCTCCTTATTTTAATTTTGGTGAGATAAGTTAATACGCCCGAAGCAATGATTTTGGTTTCACCTATACCAAATGATAAAAGTCTAAGATAAAAACCTGGTAAACCGATGCAAATGGTAAAGGCGATCATCTCCAGCTGAAAGCGCGAATGTCCAAGTCCGCGCTTTCTGGCTAAAGCGTAAAAAATTCTAATGAATGCGCTTGGTCTGTCGGCGCATATAGTCCATCAAGATATATTCGCCAAGCGTCATGGTGGTTGTGAAGTAGGCTTTGCCGCGACAGATTTCGGTAATTTTTTTGACGAACTCAATCAGGTAATAATCATCAGCAAGCATGAAGGTGTTGATTAAAATCCCGCTGCGGCGACAATTGGCCACCTCTTTGAAGGTTTCGCGCAAAATCATCGGGTCAAGCCCCATCGAATTTTTATAAATGCGTCCATCTTCCATAGTCATCGCCGAAGGTTTGCCATCGGTAATCATAATGATTTGCTTCATGTCTTTGCGTTGCCCCATCAAGATGCGACGGGCCAGCTTCAACCCCTCAAGCGTATTCGTGTGATAAGGACCGACCTGGACGCGAGCGATTTGTGAAAGCGGAATCTCTTCGGCGGAATCGTGAAAGAGAACGACGCGCAGCGAATCGCCCGGATATTGCGTGCGAATCAAATGCGAAAGCGCCACGGCTACGCGCTTGGCGGGCGTGAAACGGTCTTCGCCGTATAAAATCATGGAATGTGAACAATCAAGCATAAGCACCGTCGCGCAGGAACTCTTGTATTCCGCTTGATGCACCATCAAATCCGTATATTCGAGATTGATGGGCACGCCCAACCCTTCCCGACCGATTGCCGATTTCAAGGTCGCGCTGACGTCGAGATTCAACACGTCGCCGAATTCATAGCGCTTGGCGGCTTCGCTGGCTTCAATGTCTGTGGAAAGATGATTGGTATCGTGACGGCCAAAAGAGGCTTTGCCGAGCGAAGCGACCAACTCTTTGAGGGTTTTGTAACCCAGAAAATCCAGCCCCTTGTCGGTGACTTCAAATTTGACTGACGATTCTTGCCCTTTGCCTATCTGCCCGCCCTGTGAAGTGACTTCAGTGTCTTGCGACTCGCCCGACGACGCCTGTTCAAATTTGATGTAGCCTTCGTCAATCAATCGTTCAATCAATTTATCAATCAATTCATTGAGGGCCTCCATCTTGAGCTTGCCCTGTTCGTCATAAAACTGGTCGAGCTCTTCGGGTGACAGTAAGCCTTCGTTGAGCAGCGCGTCCATAATGGCTTCACGCAGAGCGTCGAGCGACGTGTCCTGGTCGTTGCCATACATAAAATAGGGGTCATCAAACCCGCTCTGCATGAAAAATTCCGAGAGCCTGTCCATCAAATCTTCGAGACTGAACGACTCCCAATCCACGCCATTCCATTTTGAATATTTTGTAAACGACATATTTAATTCAATTATGTAGCTCTAATTCTGCGATAACAAGCGCGTGATCACTTCCTGCGGTAATTGACTCATCATATAGGTACTCAATATTCAACACCTTAAAATCCGAAGTCGCATAAATGAAATCATACCTGCAGGGAACTGAATATTGACCTCGCCCTCGTCTGTAAGAAGTTGCTAATGGCCCATCTGGGCGCAAACTGCTTATCTCTTTTGCCAGGGGTGAATGTGCAGTTAAATAAGTTCTAAAAACATCTTTCAGTTTATGAACCGTGTCCACACCTAGTAATAAAGGTTCATCGTCCCACCACCATTCATTTTGACCATGAACAGGGTGGTCAGTTTTGGGTGCGTTGGCATCCATACCAACCCATGTTCTTTGGTCATGTTGGGTTAACCAATTGGCAAGGTGCTTGAATGTTTGAGGTTTAATCTCTTCCCATGAGGCTCCTGGTGGAGCATGGAAACTACAAACCGTTAAGGCTTGATTCTCACACTCAATGGAACAAATCAGAATCCGTTCAGGCAATGGCGCTTCTTCTAGGAGTTGAGATGAGATAATTTTGTGATTGCAAAAAATAGCACAGCCCAGCCTTCGACCTTTTCCCTCACTCACCTTTGGGGGGCGGAGCCTTAAAGAAAATTCAGAGTTTGTGTATAGGTTGGATTGAACCAGCGCTTTATAACTCTCTTCGGTAACTTCTTGTAAGGTGAGAAAATCACACTCTGCCGTTTCCACCAAGCGCAATTGCTGTTTCGTGATGGTGTGCCACCCATTGATATTCCAAGAGCCGATTTTAAGGAGCATGGATATTTAATTATTCAGGGTCTTTATCTGGTTCAAATGATGCTTCAAATGAGTGAGGTAATCTTCAACAATATATCCCAAGGTCAGCTTTCTATCATCGGAAGTGAGCCAGATGTTTTCGAGTTTGGTTTTATCCAAATTTTCAACCAGGTGAACAAGGTGAAGATTATAAAGCTTCCAAAAATCTACCAGAAATTCCCAGCCTGCATTTTGATAATCGTTAACGCGAACGAAATCTTCCTGTTGATAAAAAGGGAACTCAATGGCATCAAATATCTGCAAGCGCACAAACCGCTGATGGTTGTTTGCTGCCGAGTCAATCAAATGCCCGATGAGTTCTTTGATTGACCATTGAGTCTCATCCGCTTTGGCGGCGGCCTTCGCGTCATCAATGGCGCGCAATTCTTCAAAGGCTTGCAAAACTGTGTTCTTGAAATCGGCAATAAATTCCGGGGTCATGGTTCAGTTCCTCATTTGATTAAACGAATTCAATTTTCCGCTTACGGTTTACCGTCCGGCCTAATTTCAAACGCCGCCAGGCGGCAGATTTTATAATTAATCCGTGCCAACCTCTCCATCCTGAAGCCTAAATTCTGGCTCCTAATTGATTCTTCTCGACCGGCTGAAGGTTTCGTAATTTTGTGAACGCGATTCCTGTTTTGCTGCCGTGTAACCGCGTTCTTCGCTGCGGGAAATTTTCTTTTGCGCATGCAAGCCTTCAAGCACCAGTTCACAAACCGAGGCCGTGACCTCGCGATTGATGGCTAATCCCGATTGGGTTGCGGCATTCATCAAGCCATTCACGCGGCGAAAACTTTGCAGACATAAATCGGCGCTGTCCGTATCGGCAACGCGCAACGCTCCGCCATCGTTAAACCAGGCGACAATCTCTGTACAATCAATGTGCTCGAAATAGGCCTCGAAGGTTTTGCCGACTGCGGTTTTGATTAATTCTCGCGCGATGTTATTGGCGCCGCGTTGTTCGCCTTCATATTCGAGTTCCAGTTTGCCGGTGATTGCCGGCAGCGCCGCGAAAATATCGCTCACTCGCGGGACGGTTTTTTCATCGCCTGTGATAAAGCCTCGACGTTCAGCGTTAGATATGACATTTTCCATAACCGAAATTGACAGCCGCTGGCTGACGCCTGAACGCTTGTCCACGCGCTGGTCTTTGCGGGCTTCAAAAGCGATTTGTTCAACGGCGCGCGAGATGAATTCCGGGACATAGATTTTTTCATGGCGGCGAAGCCAGGCTTCCTGTCGAGTGATTTCCATGCCCTCTTCGACGGTCACCGGGTAATGAGTAGAGATTTCCGAACCGATGCGGTCTTTAAGCGGGGTGATGATTTTGCCGCGCGCCGTGTAATCTTCGGGGTTTGCCGAAAAGACCAGCATGACGTCGAGCGGCAGGCGAATCGGGTACCCTTTAATTTGAATGTCGCCTTCCTGCATGATGTTAAAAAGTCCGACCTGCACTTTGCCAGCCAGGTCAGGCAGTTCATTGATCGCAAAGATGCCGCGATTGGCGCGCGGCAATAAACCGTAATGAATCGTCAGTTCATCGGAAAGCAGATGCCCGCCGCGCGCCGCTTTGATGGGGTCGAGGTCGCCTATCAAATCGGCAATCGTTACATCGGGCGTAGCCAGTTTTTCAACATAGCGGGCATCGCGTTCAAGCCAGGCAATCGGCGTATCATCACCCATTGACTCAATAACCGTGCGCCCATATTTGCTAATCGGCGCAAACGGATTTTCATTGATTTCGCTGCCTTCGATAGTTGGAATTCGTTCGTCGAGCAGGTTGACGAGTTCGCGCAGGATGCGGCTTTTTGCCTGTCCGCGAAGCCCCAGTAAGATGAAGTTGTGGCGCGATAAAATGGCATTGACGATTTGCGGGACCACGGTTTCATCATATCCGACGATGCCCGGAAAAATCGGCTCGCTGCCGCCAAGCTTGATGATTAAATTCTCACGCATCTCGTCTTTGATTGAACGATGACGCAGCTTTCTTTCGTTGAACTGACTCTGTTTGAGCTCTCCCAGGGTGAGTGGCAATGTCATTTAAGATAACCTCGATGGTTGCAGATATAATTGAGCGGTTTTGAAATGCTCATAAAGTTTATAACTTTGTGTAAGCCTGATGTAAACCCGTGAGCGGTTTGTTCAGCAGGCGGCCAGCGCAAAAATTGTTGGGGTGATAGTCGGAACATTCAAATCGCTCGGGTGTCTAATAGAGAAGAGGATGGTTATGACAGCAAAAACAGAACGAAACTTCAGATTCAACTCTAACACCTCATTATCTGAAAGGTTTTTGTGGCAGGATAAGGGCACAAATAGTTTGAGCTTTATAAGATGGTTACTTGCGGTATTATTTGTCGCCGTAATTATTTTTCTATATGGAAAAAATATCATGGAATATATGTTACAAGAGGCTGCAGAAACTGGTAGCGTATTTGCCGTGAACGGCTTGCTGAAGCTGGGCGTTGATATCAATTCAAAAGATGAGGACGGTTGGACTGCATTGATGATTGCCGCTGAAGAAGGAAATACGGAGGTCATAAAAGTTTTGTTGGGGAACGGCGCTGCGGTAAATCAACGCGCTATGGGGCCGGGTCGTTATGACTGGTTTTGTGAGCCAGTTGGTACGAATCAAACGGCCTTAGGTATAGCAAGATTTGCCAATCATCAAGATATTGTGGAATTGTTAAGGTCCGCCGGCGGGGTCGAATAAGTTTTAATGATCTATCGGGAGAAAATTTTAGCGGCGCTTGAAAGTTGCGCGGGTGAGTTTGCGCTCTATGACAGAGAGGTGCGCGAACAGGTCGCTTCCTACAACCAGGCGCTGGATGAAATCGCCAGGATGACGGCTGAAGAAATTACTCGAAAACTTGCAGCGGCAACAGCCGCGACCGGCGCTATCCCAGGCGAAGAGTTTTACCAGGCACAATCCTTTGTCGTTCCTTTTGACCGGGAATTTGCTAATCGTGAAGAGGCGCGCGCGTGGGCCTATCAGGCGTTATTGAACCGAACGACGTGTGCGGCCGATGGCAGTCAGGTTATGCCGACGAAAGATTTTTCGATTCCGGTTGCGGCTGTGCAAATCGGTTGGTTTGAAAATCCCCACACCACGGAAGGCGCTTATATTAAAGACGCGACGTTTGAGGTATTGTCGCCCGATGTCGTGATGGTTCGCACGGGCGGCGACATCGAGGCTTCTTTTCAAGCTGTGCAACAACGCCGCTACACGATGGAAATCGAAGCCATCAAAAATTACATGAGCGTAGCGGCGCAAAAAGGGTTCGACGCTAACCGTCCGCCGATAGTCTTTTTCGATAATCTGCTGGTGATCTCTTTCGTTGAGATTCTTCCCGAAAAACAACGTGAGGCCTACGTTGCCGAAATCCTTTCGCTGCTCAATAAATCGAAAGAAACCGGCATCCCTGTCATTGGTTATA
This sequence comes from Blastocatellia bacterium, assembly GCA_044868105.1. Classification (GTDB taxonomy): domain Bacteria; phylum Acidobacteriota; class Blastocatellia; order UBA7656; family UBA7656; genus JBFMDH01. The sequence goes on along the minus strand of JBIOWC010000639.1, from coordinate 539 downwards.
TTGACACCAGCATGGCGCGAGATTTGGTGACGATGTTAAAGGTTTTCAATCCTGACTTGAATGAATCGCCCAAGCTACAGGATGCAGCGTTGTTTGTAAATCGCATGAAATGGGGTGATCGAACACCGATATTTCGCTGCGCCAGACAGGGCGTACTTGAAAGTTATGGTGAGGAGTGGCGGCGCGAAATCGGATTCGTGTATTTGAAGACCACGGGCGATGCGCCACCTTCGCGCATAGATATACCGATGTGGGTATCTGAGCGTGGCCTGTTAGATGATGTGATGAATATCATTCGCGGTGAAATCATCGTCGGCAACGGGTACCCTTACGTCATCGAAGCCGCAGACCAAACCGCAGTCGTAAGCGCTCAAGACCGCGAGGCCTTTTACGCCATCTTTCAAGATTTTGCTGAGCGTAACGGCTTTAAGCTGTCGAGAGCCCGTAAAGCTATTAGCAAATCACAGAGAAGGTAATGAATGAAAATCGCTAAGATTGTAAAGTCGAATTCCCACGTTGATTATGTCGCGCGCGTGTTG
>JBIOWC010000638.1:0-4168 GCA_044868105.1 Blastocatellia bacterium | reverse complement strand
CGTTTATTTTTTGATGTTCATCAGAAGACATCAGAGCCATTTTGGTTGGAGTCAGAGCAAGGGCAAAGCGCTTTTGGGTGACGATACGTGCCGAAGCGTCCCCGGCGCCGCTCTTGCTCAATAGTCTGCAAAGCGCTATTTTGACTCCGACCAATCTATTGATCTATCAAGCCTCACTCAGGAGTTAACTATGAGACAGTCGCTTAAGTGGGTAAGCCTGTTAATTACCTTCCTTTTTACGTTGCTCGCCGTTGCCTTTGGACAAACCGAACTGTTCAGTTATTCCGCTTACGATTCTTTTGAAATTCATCCTGCCGCAGTGCGCGCCTTGGTTTTCGATTATCAAGGTAAGCTGCTGGCTTCTGCTGATAAGAATGGCACCATCATCGTTCGTGATCTTGAAAATAAACGCATCGTTCAACGATTGGAAGGACACAAAAAAGCGGTCAATGCCCTGTCATTTCGCGCTGACGGAGAGTATCTGGCCTCGGCTAGCGACGACAAAACGGTTCGCTTGTGGAGTCTAAAGGACGGCTCATCGAAAGTGCTGCAAGGACACAACGGCGAAGTGCTTGCCGTGTCGTTCAGTCCAAGCGGCAATCTGCTGGCTTCGGCTGGCGCGGACAAACAGGTCATTCTTTGGAGTGTTGATACGGCAACCCTGATTGGCTCACATCTGGAACACAAAAAGAAAGTATCACACGTCTTGTTTTTGAAAGATGAAAGTCTGTTTTCAGCAGGAGAGGATAAAAAACTTATTGAATGGGATGTAAAAGCCAAACGGGTTTTACGCAGTTGGGAAGTCAGCGGCGATTATCTCAACAGCGTCGCTGCTGCACCGAATGGCGATTGGTTAGCGATTGGCATTGAAACCACCGCGATGCAAAAAGGCGGTGCGATTCTTGGCAGTTCGCGCCCCGACGCGCTAATGCGCCAAAATGAAATTAAAATCTACAGCGTGGCTTCCGGCAGTTTGCAGAAAAATTTCGATGTCGGCAAAGGTCAACTTCCGGCTATCTCTGTGAGCGCCGACAGCAATTATCTGGCGGCCGTCAATAGCGGCATGACCAAAAGCAGCGTCGTCATTTGGGATGTGAAACGTGGCGAGCAAATTGCCGTGATTGAACCACCGACGAAAGAGGAGATGACCGCCATCCGCTTCAGCCCGAATGGCAAGTGGCTGGCTTCGGGTAATGAAAAAGGCAAAATCAACATTTGGAAAACGCAAGGGATTTATCCGGGACCGGCCATCGCGCAAACTACTTTGCGCGGTCAAAAAAATGTTTTTCTCACCAGCCGCGAACCGCTTTTTTCATTCTCAAAAAACACAACGCTTGCCTTGCTCGATTTAGATGCATTGGGTGTTGACCCGACGATTGCTCAAGCGCTTTCCGAACAGATTCGGGCGCGGGTTTCCGGCACAAAAAATGTGCGGTTGATTGAGCGTCAGCGAATTGAAAAAGTTCTCAAAGAGATTAATTTCCAGAATTCTGGCGCTACCGATGCCGCGACGGCGGCGCGCGTCGGCAAAATTTTAAATGTCACAAAAATGGGTTTCGGCAGCGTTTCAAAATTCGGCCGAGACATTATCATCAGCGTTCAACTGGTGGATGTTGAAAGCGCCGCTAACGAAGGCATCCGACAAATCAAATGTAGCCAGTGCGCCGACGAAGAGTTGATTGAAACCGTGGCGGAGTTTCAAGTCGCCTTAGTTTCCGGTGAAAAAGCGCCGATCAATACCAGCGAGAATCGTGAGGATAAAATCGGTAATGACCCAATCAACGCGCCACCAAATCGGCAAGCTGCGGTGCCGCAAATTAAACTCACTTACCCGAATGACAGCGAATCGGTTGAGCAACCGGAACTCGCTTTACGCGGGATCATCAATGACCCTGCAGGTTTAACGAAAATCACGGTTCAGGTCAGCGGTTCAACAACGCGCAAAATTGCTATTGCACCGAGCGGTAACGCGACGACAAATCCGGAAATCATTTTCAAAGAACCGGTAAAGTCTTACGACTTGAATCATCGGCTGGTGCTTTCACCGGGCAGCAACGTCATCACCATCACGGCTGAAAATAAAGAGGGGTTAAAAGAACAGGTGTCGCGCGTCATTTATCTCGAAGATAAAGGAGAAAAAATTTCGCGCAGTCAGACGATTGCCAACCGCTGGGCCTTTGTGGTCGGCATCTCGGATTATCAGGATACCAACATCAAAGGCTTACAATATGCGCACAAAGATGCGGAAGATCTATTTAAGTTTTTACAAACCCCATCAGGCGGCGCTTATAAACCCGAAAATATGGTTTTATTGACCAATAAAGATGCGACCTGGGAGAGAATCAGAGAGGAGTTACGGGAATTTTTAAGCAAACCTGAACCGGATGATTTAGTGTTTTTGTACTTCGCAGCGCATGCCAGCCCGGACCCTTATCAACCCAATAATGTTTATCTGATCACCTACAACACGAAGCTCAGTAAAATGCTCGGCACAGCGCTTTCGGTGAACGAAATCGAACTGGCTTTACGCGAAAACCTGCGGGCAAACAAAGTGGTGATGTTTGCCGACACTTGTTATAGCGCGAGTTTCGGTGTTGTCGGAACCCGCGATGCCCGAACTTCGGCAGAATCCATTAATGCCGCATTCGACGAAGCGGTGCGACGTTCAAAACCCGGAACCTTTATTGTCACATCGGCGCTCGGCAATCAACTCTCACAAGAGAGCGAAATCTGGGGCGGCGGTCACGGCGTCTTTACCTGGTATTTGTTACAGGGGTTGCAGGGCAAAGCGGATAAAGACACAAACGGCTATGTCACAACTCAAGAGGTCTTCGATTACATTTATGAGAATGTAAAACGGGAAACTAAAGGTAGACAGTATCCGGCAAATCTTTCCCACAAATACGACCCTAACCTTCCGCTTGCCATTGTTGGCGCGAAACGCGAAAGTCCGCCGAAAAGATAAAGCGAGGGGCAAACTACGCGAATTGCTGATACGCGAAAAGCTATTTCACATCCAGCAGTTCAACTTCAAAGAGGAGCGTTGCATTCGGTGGAATGCCAGGTCGGCCCCTGGCGCCGTAGGCGAGATCGGGTGGAACGATGAGCTTACGTTTGCCGCCAACTTTCATGGTCATTATGCCTTCGTCCCAACCTTTAATAACCGCTCCGGTGCCAATTCTGAAAGGATAGGGTTGGCCTCTGTCAACCGAGCTATCAAACTTCTCGCCGTTGGGAAAGGTACCCGTGTAATGTACGGTTACCTGTTGCCCGGGCCTTGGACTTGCGCCCGTACCTTCGACTAAATCAATGTACTGTAGTCCTGATGGCGTAACCGTTGCGCCTTCTACCGGCGCGGCCGTAGTGGAAGTTGATGTCGAGTTTTTGCTACGGCTAAAAACAAAGAATAGCCCGGCCACCAGAAAGACGGCAATGATAAGGAAGATGATAATTTGATTGCGCCTGGTGAGACTGGAACTCTGCTTGTTTTTTTTCGCGCTGCTCGGTCGCCCGCGACGTTTTCGATGACGGCTTTGTGGCAAGGTTAGCACCTCCCGGTGAAGAGTTTGAACGATGAGTTATAGCCGATTTTATTGAGCGATTCAATGCAAATGGACTGACTTAGGAGGGCTCAGAAAAACCGAATAAGCGGAATCCGAAGCGGCTTATTTAATCGGCATGGACAGAAGCGCCAGGATAAAATTATGCTCTAGTCTGTTTGAGCAATTCATTCCTATGGTGTCGAGGTGAAGGTGAAAAAGAAAAGACTCACAGCAGCAAGAAAATCCGAGTTATGTCTTGAATGCGGCAAATGCTGTATGGCGATGACCTTTTATGGCGGCGAAGTTGATGATGAAGTGCGCGATGAAATCTATTGGATGGAACTGCACGGCTTTAAAATTGATTACGCAAAAAAGCGCGGCGAACTGGTCTATTACTTTACTATTCCGCAACGCTGTAACGCCTTGCAGGAAATCAAAACGCCTGAAGGTAAAACCCATTTTGTTTGCGGCGTATATGAAACGCGCCCGCAGATGTGCCGCGATTATGATGGCACCATGAAAGGACCCTTAGGGGTCGCCGATTGTCTGTGGCGCGAAGAGAGGCAACCGGCAAACAAAAAATTTGTGCAACTCGGAAAAACTTCAAAATAAAAAGGTGACGCTAT
>JBIOWC010000637.1:0-10274 GCA_044868105.1 Blastocatellia bacterium | reverse complement strand
ATGGCACTTCGAACTATTTTCTTGGGTATGGGGGAGAGACTCAAAGCGGAAGGAAATTTGAAGGGACCTTGGAAAAGAAGCAGCGAACATCTCCACATGACGGCGCGATAAATTTTCAGATTTTGATTGGCGCAAAGGACTCACATTGGTATTAAGCGTAAATAGCCTTTTACACCGTACGGGTGGTAAGAAAGGAAGAATATCGAAAAGGCTTGCGACAGGACCTAAAAAAGTGAAACCTTGACCTTCATGGGTGGCTAGGATAGACTGAATTTCGCGCTTACGGGGGTGCACTGGTTTCGACGGGGGACTTCTGAGGCGTTAGATGCATACCGCAGCCCATGCACTGCGTTATCAAGTGTGGGAAAACACAATCGCGAATAGCGAACTTGCAATGGCTGCTTAGTTCAGCCACGTTTCACTCTTCATCGCCTGTGTGTTGAGATGGAACGTCACTTAGCAGGCTGCGTTCGTTACCTTCAACTCAGTAGTTGACGGACCAAGACCAATCTGAGTTAGCCCTCCGGGATGCTTGTTGCTTCCACGGTTCCGGCGGGCGAAACCAAAAGCGAAGCAACTAAGTATGTAGATTCTGGCGCTGATGGCTCTCGGACGAGAGTTCGATTCTCTCCACCTCCATTTTGACTTTGCAGGGTGAAGAGATGAAATCGGTCAAGGGTATAAACCGCTTTCGGTTTCCTCTTTTTACCGCTTCATTGTTTTACCTCAACCAACAGAAAGAGATGACTATTGATGAAAGACCCCGCCATCGCGCAAGCCTCAGCCATTATGCTGGCTGAACTGACGCAGGAGATAGAAGACCTCGAACTCAGCCGCCAAGCCATCCTGCAACGCCTCGACAATTTGCGAACCCTGCTCTTAAACACTGGAAACCACACCACCAGACTTCGCGCTTCGGTTGATTTACTTTCTGAACATATGACCGAGTTGGCCTTTGCGGAAGTGATCAAACTGGAAAATGAAATTCGCAAAATCGGATTAAGCCTGACCCATTCTGATAAAGAAACCTCCTTGTTGTTATTTGAAGGCGAGAGCCTCGAAGAGACCTTAACTGACACCGAAGACGACCTGGAGCGTTTGTCGCAATTCATCATCGAAGGCAAACCTAAATTGTCTCGCGGACACTAATCAATTTTGGATTTTAGATTTTGGATTTTGCCTTGCGGCGGCAGCGAAATTACCAGCTTACTCCGTGACTGATGTTGAGAAACCATTCTGCAACCGCAATCCCGGCAATCCAAAATCCAAAATCTAAAATCTAAAATCGCTATGATTGACCGAGAAGCGCCCATTGGCATATTCGATTCAGGTGTCGGCGGACTCACCGTTTTTCGCGCCCTTGCGCGCCGATTGCCCAAGGAAAATTTAATCTATCTCGGTGATACGGCGCGTGTACCCTACGGCACGCGTTCAAAAGAGACCATCGAACGTTACGCCCTTGAAGACGCGCGTTTTATTGAATCCAAACAGGTCAAAGCGATAGTTATTGCCTGCAATACGGCATCGGCAATGGCTTCCAATCTATTGCGCGAAGCGTGTTCCGTGCCGGTTTTGGGAGTCATTCGCCCCGGTTCACAAGAAGCGATTTTACGCACCCAAAATCGGCGCATTGGGTTGATTGCTACGGAAGCGACCGTCGCCAGCGGCGCGTATGAAAGAGCCATGCGGGCGCAGCGCGATGATCTGGATATTTTGGCGCGGGCTTGTCCGCTGTTTGTGCCGCTTGCCGAAGAAGGGTGGGCCGAGCATCCGGTTACCGCGCAGGTGGCAGAGGAATATTTGCAGGATTTCGTTGCCAGCCGGATAGATACGCTGGTGCTCGGTTGCACGCACTATCCGATTTTACGCGCGGTGATTCAACAGGTGATGGGCGAGGGCGTCGCCTTGATTGATTCGGGCGAAGCAGTTGCAGAGGTGGTTGCGAAAATGTTAGAAGAGAAAAACCTGAACCGCGAGAGCGAAGCGCCGCGCAGTGAGAGTTTTTATGTGACGGATTCGGCGGCGCGGTTTCGTCGAGTTGCAGAAATATTTTTAGGTCGCTCGATTGAGTCATTAGAAACAATTTCATTAGGACAAATATGAGTTATAAACGAAAATTTGGTCGCGCGTATGATGCCTTGAGAGAGGTGCGAATTACGCCGAATTATACAAAGTATGCGGAAGGTTCCATCCTCATTGAGATGGGCGAAACGCGGGTCATTTGCACCGCTTCGGTTGATGAACGGGTGCCGATATTTTTACGCAACAGCGGCAAAGGTTGGGTGACCGCAGAGTATTCGATGTTGCCACGCGCTACTGAATCGCGCACCCAGCGAGAGGGCCGAAGCAGCAACAATATTTCCGGGCGCACGCAGGAAATTCAACGCTTAATCGGGCGCTCTCTGCGTTCGGTCGTCGAGTTCAACCGCTTGGGCGAGCGCACCGTCTATATTGATTGCGATGTCATACAGGCGGATGGCGGGACGCGCACGGCGGCGATCACCGGAGCTTTTGTGGCTTTGGTCTTTGCGCTCAGAAAGCTTTATAACAATGGCAAGATTGCTGCGCCGATTCCGGTTACCGATTATATGGCAGCCATTTCCGTCGGCATTATCAAAGGCGAACCGATGTTGGATCTGGCGTATGAAGAGGATTCGCAAGCCGAAGTGGATATGAATGTGGTAAAGACCGGAGCGGGGAAATTCGTTGAAGTTCAAGGCACCGCCGAATCGAAACCCTTTGATAAACCCCAGATGGATAGAATGATTGAACTGGCCTCGGTCGGTATAGACCATCTCATCGAGCAACAACGCGCCCTGCTTGGCGATTTGCGATGACATAAATTACTTCAAGGGGCTGTGCCTCAAATTGCATAAAGTTGCCTTTTTTGAAAATCAGATGGGGGGCTGGCACAAAGGCGTAGCCTCTACAATCTGTTCGGTGGTTTGCCCAAAATCCAACTTCTAAAATCGGAGGGTTTTCAAATGTGCAAAGTTTCAAGAAGAGAAGTTCTTGTCGGTGGCGCAACGATGTTGGGACTGGCGGCGGCGGCGGATGCTGAACTGATGGTGAAACCGGCGAACGCGGCTCAGCCGGTTCCTGAAGTCGGTAAAGTGGAAACCCTGGCGCCGGATATCTACTTTCACGAAGGCAACATCGTTTTGACGCATTGCAATAATGGCTGGATTGTATTTGAAGATTATGTCCTGGTGATTGATGCCAACTTTCCTTCCGGCGCGGAAATCATTATCCCGAAAATTCGCACCCTGACCAATAAGCCGATTCGTTTTGCTTTTGATACCCATCATCACGGCGACCACGCCTATGCCAACCAACTCTGGGTCGAGCAAGGCGCCACGCCATTGGCGCATACCGGCGTAGTTGATGAGATGAAAAAATACGAAAGCGGCTATTACGGCAATCAACCCGGTCGTTGGGAAGAGACCGCAAAACAACGCAAGGATTTGGCGAACACCAAACTCAAACCGCCCTCTCTGCTGTTTCCGAAGGATTTGATTTTCGACGATGGTAAACATCGAGTTGAACTCATGCACCTCGGCGTTGCACATACGCATGGCGATGCGTTCGCCTGGCTGCCAAAAGAAAAAATACTCTTTACCGGTGATGCCTGTGTCAATGGTCCTTATAATTTCACCGGCGATGGCGATGTCGAAAAATGGATTGCGACGCTCGATGCGGCAAAGAAATTGGGCGCGAAAACTATCTGCCCCGGTCATGGCGCTTTCGCAACCGAGACCGTGCTTGATGACCAGCAGGCGTTTTTCAAAGGGCTGCGCGAAGCGGTCGGCAAATTGGTCAAAGCGAAGAAGAGTCCCCAACAGGTGAAAGATTCGGTTGGTCAAATCGGCGAAGAACTGAAAGCGAATAAACAGATTGCCCGCTATGTCGGCATTGGCACGCTGGCATCACAAGTCGAAAAGGTTTTGACCGAAATGACCGGACAGAAATTTATCGAATCGCAAAAAACCTCGCGCGCCGCGCGCCATCTTCACGCCCATTCGCACGGCTTGAATTTAATTGCTTAAGGTTTAATTTATATTCATAGGAGAAGGTATGTTGGATTACGAATTTGATAAAGCGGCAGTCGTCTCAGTGTTGAATGAAATTCTCGAAATGGAACTGGCAGGGGTTGTGCGCTACACACACTATTCTTTGATGATATTCGGACCCAATCGCATCCCCATCGTTGGCTGGTGCCGCGCTGAAGCGAATACCTGCTTATTGCACGCTCACCAAGCCGGTGAGTTCATCACTCATCTTGGCGCCCACCCTTCACTGAAAGTCGGCAAATTACTTGAAACCCAAAAACACGAAATCAACGATATTCTACTTGAATCGCTCGATATGGAAAAAGAGGGCTTAATGCTCTACAAAAAGCTGCTCACTCTGGTAAAAGACAAATCCATCATTCTCGAAGAGTATGCGCGCCGCATGGTTGCCGAAGAAGAGTTACACCTGGGCGAAGTCAATAAGATGCTCAGAAATCCCGGCGATGTGAAAGAATTTACCCTGTGAGCGATTGACTAATATTTTTTCATCATCTGAATAAGGCAGTTCTCTTCATTCGAGGTCAACGTATGAGAATATCCATCATTGCGTTTGATGATTTCACCGATATAGATGTTTTTTTTCTCTGGGATTTGTTTAACCGCGTAAAGACCTGGGAAGTCCAAATTCTCGGCGATGCGTCGCATCACACCTCAACTTCAAAACTCACAATTCCCATGCACGGGGCCCTTGAACTGGCGAATGAAGCGGATGCCGTGCTCTTTGCCAGCGGGTTGGGGACGCGTAAAAAAATTGGCGACGAAAAGTTTTTGAGCGCGTTTAATCTCAGGCCTGAAAAACAATTGATTGGTTCAATGTGTTCGGGCGCGCTCATCCTCGCGGCGCTCGGCCTGCTCGAAGGCAAGCAGGCAACGACCTATCCTTCAACGAAAAAATTGCTCGAAGGATTCGGTGTCGAGGTCGTCGAAAAGCCCTTTGTCCGACAAGGCAATATTGCCACTGCGGCGGGTTGTCTGGCAGCGCAATATCTCGCCGGTTGGGTGATTGAAACCCTTAAAGGGGCACGGGTAAGAGAAACCGTTTTGAAATCCATCCAACCGGTTGGCGAAGGACTGAGCTTTGCCGATGCCGATATTGTCGAACAAATTTATAGCCTCAGCCAGGTAACGGGATAAGCTGTTTGGAGGTAAAGCTCATGTTTTCAGATAAAGAGCTGGCTTATTTGAAAGCCCAAAGGCTTGGGAGAATCGCGACGGTCTCTCGAGACGGGCAAGCGGATGTGGCGCCGGTCGGCTATGATTTCGATGGCGATTATTTTTACGTTGGCGGTCGCAATCTATTTAAAACCTTCAAGTACATCAATGTCCAAGCCAATCCAAAGGTCGCCTTTGTGGTTGATGATTTGGAAAACGCCAATCCTTATAAACCGCGCGGCGTAAAAGTTCACGGGCGAGCCGATTTTGTTACGCGCAATGGATATGTCGGGGAAGGCACCTATATACGCATTAAGCCGGATACCTTCTGGAGTTGGGGAATCGAAGCTGAAACGATTCAAGGCGATAAGGCGGTGCTCAGTAAAGGACGCGCCGCGGGTGAGGTCAGTGACCGGACGATCTTGAAGTATTGAGATAACCGCGTGCTCTATCCAATTGCGAAAAAGTATTAGATAATTTCCCTTCACCAACAGCCGAATAGATACCAGCGTAGTTTTGAGGTTTGGAGGTCGTATGAAAATTAAAGGTCTGATGTTTTTGACCGTGCTCGTTTGCTTCGCGCTTCCGATAGTCGCTCAAGAACGCACCGAAGAATACAAAGACTCTGCGGGAAGATTCAAAATTATCTTGATTGGCGATTGGCGTGCCGTTTCCTACGATGACGCCGTTGGCCGAGCCCGAACCGAATTTGTTTATGGTGATCGCAGTGAAGGGTTATTGAAAATTACCAAAGAGAAATTAAACGGCGAAACGCTTTCCGGCAAGGTCCATACCGAGCAGGAAAATCTGCGGATTTATCGCGTTGGCTTTGAACGCGTTTCAACCGAACAATTTGATGCCGGGAAATTCGATGGCCTGCGGTTCGCTTTTTTCAGCACCGATAGCGGGCGCAAGACCGCCAGCGCCTTTTACTACTTGCAAGAGGGTGATGCGGTCTGGGTGCTGCGCTTTACCGGCAAACGCGGCGTGCTCGATACCATTCGCAATCTCACTGACCGGATGGCGCGCAGCTTTACCCCATTGGAGAAATAGTCCTGAGTCCAGTGTCAGGCGTTCGGTGTCCGGAGTTGGGAATCTGGTTGTTAGATGGTCATTCACCGCCTTTAGATTGATATTTTAAGTGTGAAACCGGAATTCAAACGACTGGTAAGCGAGCTTACTTTGACTTCGAACATCGGGCTCCTGACTCCAGAGAGTTACTCGGAGTTTGAAGTAACCTTGAAAAATCCTAAAAATAGAGATAAGAATACCGCTTTGTGTACTTCAAAATTTTGCTCTCAGTTCAGCAATCATCATAATATTTCTTCGACGAAAGGATAACCCTTATGAAGGTGTACGATACAAAGGACATTAGAAACATTGGCATTGTCGGTCACGGACACTCGGGAAAAACCTCTCTGGTGTCCGCTTTGCTTTTTGACAGCGGCGCAACTCAACGATTGGGTCGCGTGGATGACGGGTCGGCAATAACCGATTACGACGAGGATGAGATAGCCCGGAAGTTAAGCATTTATAGCGCGCTTGCCCATTGCGAATGGAACGGCAAGAAACTCAACATTATTGATACACCCGGTTCAGCAACATTCATACTGGCTACCAAAACGGCGCTTCGCGCTGCCGATGCAGCAATCGTTGTGATTGATGCCACGAGCGGCGTAGAGGTGCAAACTGAAAAGGCCTGGGGTTATGCGCAAGAATTTGTCATCCCGCGTTTGATTGTCGTCAACAAACTGGATAAAGAACGCGCCAATTTTGACGAGGCGGTCAACAATATTATCGAAGTGTGGGGGCGCAGAGCCGTACCCCTGCAGATGCCTATTGGCAAGGAGTACGATTTTAAAGGAGTGATAGACCTGGTTCACCTGAAAGCTTATTTGGCAGATGGCAAAGTGACGGAAATTCCGGCCGATCTGGTTGATGCGGCAAATTCAGCGCGCGAAAAAATTATTGATGTGGTTGCCGAAGCTTCCGAAGAGCTAATGGAAAAATATTTTGAAGAGGGTACGCTGAGCGATGAAGATTTAATTCCTGGCATTCATTCGGCCGTCAAGGAACGACGAATCTTCCCCATTCTTTGCGCTTCTGCGACCCAAAACATCGGCATTCAAGCCTTAATGAATGCGATTGTTGAACTGGTACCGCAGCCCGATGAACTCGGAAACGCCAAAGGCAAAAATCCCGACACCGGTGAAGAAGTGGAACGCGAAGTCAAAGACATTGCTCCGCTTTTTGCTTATGTTTTCAAAACCATTGCCGACCCATTCGCCGGGCGTATCACGGTTTTCAAAATCTTCTCTGGCACGGTGAAATCCGACATGACGGTTTTCAATATTACGAAAAATACCCAGGAACGCTTAGGTCCTTTGCATACCATACAAGGCAAGGGGCTGGAGAAGATTGCTGAGGCAAAAGCCGGTGATATTATTGCTGTCACCAAACTCAAAGAGACCACGACAGGCGACAGCTTCTGCGATAAGAATACGCCGATTGTTTATGAGCCGGTGAAACTGCCGACGCCGGCCATCTCGTTTGCTATTGAACCGAAATCGCGCAACGACGAAGATAAACTTTCACAAGCCTTACACAAAATGTTGGAAGAGGATCAGGCGCTATTATTTTCCCGCGACCCGCAAACCAAAGAGTTTTTGCTTTCCGGCACCGGTCAAATTCACATTGAAACGGCGGTCACCAGATTGAAAAAACGTTATGGCGTAGAAGTCGAACTCCATCCGCCGAAAGTCGCTTATCTGGAAACCCTCAAAGGACGCGCCGAAATAGTCGGTCGTCACAAGAAACAATCGGGCGGACGCGGTCAATTCGGCGAAGCGACCTGTGTATTTGAAGGGCAACCACGAGGCGCGGGTTTTGAGTTCGTGGATAAAATTTTTGGCGGCGCGATTCCTTCCAACTGGCGACCCGCGGTTGAAAAAGGCATCAAAGATGCGGCGGCGCTCGGCGCCATCGCCGGTTATCCGGTGGTAGATTTCAAAGTCGAGTTGATTGACGGCAAATATCACGCCGTTGACTCGGACGATTTGTCTTTCCAAATTGCCGGACGCAAAGCTTTCCGCGCTGCAAAAGAGAAACTGAAAGCCGTTTTGCTTGAACCGGTGATGAACGTCGAAATCACTGTGCCGCAGGAAAATTCCGGCGATATTCTCGGCGACATTAACTCGCGCAGAGGTCGCGTTCAAGGGATGGATTCAAAGGGCAGCAACGCAATTGTCAAAGCGCAGGTGCCGCTATCGGAAATGCTCAGTTATCAATCCACTTTGAATTCAATTACCGGGGCACGTGGGTCTTACACCATGGAACTTGACCACTATGATGAAGTTCCCGCTTCACTGACCCAGAAGATTGTTCAAAAGGCTCAGGAAGAGGGGCGCATCAAGGTTGTTGAAGAGGAGTAATTCATACTGAATGCGTCAATCTAGGTGAAGGTTGAGAGGCTTTTCATCTCGCCTCTCAACCTTCAAGCCTCAGGTTGAATTGACCAAGGACGCCTATTCAGTCTTTGGCTTTGCGAGCGTAGTAACCTTTGCGGGTGATGATTGCCGTTTTGCCTTCCCGCTTTTCAATTTCAGCTGCAAGTTGAAGTTTAATTTTACGGAATTTCCCATCCTGTTTGGTATTCGTTGAAACATAACCAATGGCATAACGTGTGCGAAGGTGGTCAATGATTGCCGAAAGCTTGTCGCTTAACTCCTCCTTTGAACTTCTCAACACCAGGCCACCGGTTTTATCGGCATAGGTTTTAATATCGCCGCGAAACAAAAAAGGTTTCACCGCATAAAAAAACGGGTCGAATTTTAGAATCGTTTCGTTGAAGCTTGAAATATTCAATCCGCAAACCACACTGCCGCTTTCATACAATTCATTGAGCGCCTCTTTTTCGGAATGTCCCTGTCCGATTTTTTGCGTTGAAAGATTGTCGGTCACCACAATGACCACCCGACGACTGACGGGATTGGCCGCATTGTTCATGTGCTTGGCTGCTTGAAAGAGCGCTTCATGCAACAGTATGCCGTCGCGCCCCATACTCGTTTTATCAATGCCCTGAATTTTTTCGGCTATCAATTTGCGGTCGGTCGAAAAATTCTGTACCACCTCAGTCCGCGAAGCCGTAGCCATCACGGCAACTTCATCGGTCTCTTTCAATCGCTCAAGCGACTGAGCCGTCTTATCCTGCATATCCTTCATTACATCCCAAACGCTGCCGCTGGTATCAACGAGGATTAAGAGCGACAGCGGCAAACGGTCTTGGCTGAAATGGGTGATTTCCTGTTTGATGCCGTCCTCGTATAGTGTGAATTCGGCTTTTTTTAAGCTGCCAACAGGTGCGCCGGTCTTTTTACTTAAAACCTGCGCGTCCAGGACCACAAGGTCTGTGCTGAGTTTCAAGGTTTCATCGGCAGGATTTTGATTGAAGCCATTTTGCGGGAGGCTACAAATTAGCAACAAGAAGAGCGCCGATTTGATATAAAAGCGATGATTCATGGTACTGCTACCCTCTAAGGAATGCTGAAACTCGAAACGGGATGGTAGTTTCAAGATGAGTTAGGTGTATGAAATTAGCCGATAAAATTTTCGAGCCGACAATCTGAACGCTTGAAAGTCTATTCGTTAAAAATGGGCGCCGTCAATGTTCAAGAGAATCTCATAAGCGGTTAATGACAAACGGTTGAGGCCCGCCCCAACCAATGCTTGATGGCCTGCCTTGCGACTTCACCCTGCTTATTTATAATTGAATAAGAGAAGGAGAGAATATGAGACGAATAATCATTATCGGCTTATTTACGCTTATGCTTTTATCCTTTGCCATCGCGCAAACCCCTAATCAATCAACGAGAGCAGGCGACCAACAACCGGAAAAGGCGCCCCCACGCGCCACCATCAATCCGTACGCGGTGGATTTCAAAGATCAAGTGGTCAAGAAGGCAAGTAAGCCCGAACGCATTACCATCACCAATACCGGCGAGAAGCCGCTTTATATCAATAGCGCTGTGCTAGACGGCGATAACAAAGAAGATT
>JBIOWC010000636.1:0-31109 GCA_044868105.1 Blastocatellia bacterium | reverse complement strand
CGCATCTTCAGTAAAATGACCCCGCCAATCAATCCGAGTTGCGATGCCAAAAACGAGTTGAAAAATAGCGCCGCTTACGGGTACGAATCAAAAAATGATACGCAAGGCATCATCGCCAGTCAGATGGAAAATAAAGGTCATTGCAGCGGCGAAGGTGGGTATTACTATTCGGCTCGTCAATTCGCCAATTATGTCGCGCATTTCAGTACGACGGATTTGATCGTCGCCAAAGCCGGGCGCGATTTGATGTTCAATGACACGATGCAAGACCCGGCTGACCGAATGGTCTGGACATTTGCCTCCTATAGTCCCTGGGTGAAGACGAATTTCAATATGCCCTTTGTCGCCTGGTCAAATGGCATCGCCAACGGGACCAAAACCGTGTTGCTTCGCCTGCCGCAAAATTATTATTTGATTCTCTTCACGAACTCGAATGAATTAGGTACCGACAAACTTTACGCCGCCGGACTTGCGGCTTTCAGAGCGGGAATAGAAGCAGGCTCGAATTAGTTTGGAAGCCAGCTTTAAGTCTCACCTGGTTGAGTCAATGATTGGAGGTGACCAGGCAACCTATCAGGGCGAGGTTAATCCTCGTCCTTTTTCTATCTCTGTAAAAAGCTTAAGGGGTATCACGCAAATTCGCACCAAGATGGTGAGACGATGGAATCGCGCCTGCGGTTTAACGGCGTCGCATCATTATAAAATTTACTCGGTAATCATGGTGCCGGCGCCTTCGTCGGTGAAGACTTCGTAGAGCAGGGCATTGCGTTTCGAGCCGTTGATGATGTGGGCGCTGCGCACGCCGCGACGAATCAAATGGGCGATAGCCGAAATCTTCGGCAGCATGCCGGCCGAGACAACTCTGTTTTGTACGAGGGCTTCGGCTTCATCAACCGTGAGTCGCGAAATGCGCGTGCTGACATCGCCCTTATCGCGGAGAATACCGTCTACGTCGGTCATCAGGATTAATTTCTCGGCTTTAAGTTTTGCGGCGATCTCTGCGGCAATGGTGTCGGCGTTGATGTTGTAGATGTTGCCCTGGTCGTCAGCGCCAAGCGACGAAATGACCGGAATGTAATCATTCGCGAGCAACAGTTCAAGTAAATGCGTATTGATGTCAACGATGTCGCCGACATGGCCGAAATCAACGGTCTCAAGCTGCCCGGTCTCTTCATTGAGAACATTTTTAATGTCGCGTCGGCGCGCCTGAATGATGCTGCCGTCAACCCCCGAGAGCCCGACGGTCTGCGCCCCCGCGCCGCGAAGCGCCGCGATAATATTCAAATTGATTTGTCCCGCGAAAACCATTTTGGCGATTTCCAGGGTTTCGTCATCCGTCACGCGCCGCCCGTTAATGATGCGTTGCGAGACGCCAAGTTTTTCCGCCGTTGTCGTCAGTTGTTTGCCGCCGCCGTGAATGACGGCAACGTGAATGCCGACCTGTTCGCAGAGCGTGATCTCTTCGGCCAGCGAGGCCAACTCGTCGAGGTTTTCGGTAATCTTGCCCGACAGCTTGACGACGAAGGTTTTGTTTTTGAAGCGCTGAATGTAAGGCAGCGCTTCACGGAGTAAATCGAGTCTTTCGTTTATCATGATTTTAGTGCTGAGGACGGAGAAGAAACGATGAAGTAGGAAGGATGAACGATGAAGTAAGAATTTAATTCTTCTGTTCATCCTTCCTACTTCATACTTTCCGAAAACTCAGTCCTTCAAGATTGAAGCCAGCACCGCTTTCTGAACGTGCAGGCGATTTTCGGCTTCATCAATTGCGGCGCTTTGCGTGCCGTCCAGTACGCCATCAGTGACAATGACATTGCGTCGCACCGGCAGGCAGTGCATAAACCATCCCGCGTCGGTGGATTGCATCACCGCTTCATCAATGCACCAGTCTTTATATTTTTCCCGAAGCGCCAGGTCGCCCGCCGCGTTGCCGTAAAAATCTTTGCTGCCCCAGCTTTTGGCATAAATGATTTTTGCTCCGGCCGAGGCCTGGCGAAAGTCGCGCGAAATATGAATGGTGCCGCCGCCCGCTGCCGACTGCGAGTGAATCTCTTGCATCATCTCGTCACCCAAATCATATTCGGGCGGGCAGGCGATGGTTAAATCCAGACCGAATTGCGCGGCAATCAGCGCGAATGAATTGGGCACTGCCATGGGCAAGGTTTTCGGATGCCAGGCCCACGACAACACCGCGCGTTGGCCTTTTAAGGCGCCGAGTTTTTCACGAATCGTCAAGATATCGGCCAGCGCTTGAAAGGGATGAAAGCGCGAGGATTCCAAATTAAAGACCGGCACCTCGCTGTAACGCGCAAAACCACGCACCACGCGGTCCTGCATATCCTCTGCATAATTATTCATCTCAGGAAAGGCGCGCACACCGATAGCGGCAACGTAACGTGACAAGACGCGCGCCGCTTCAATAATGTGTTCGGCTTTGTCGGAATCCATGACGACGGCTTCGCGGTACTCCAGATTCCAGGTGCCTTTGCCAATATCGAGTGACGTGGCGTTGCCGCCGAGTTCATAAACGGCAATCTCCATAGAGGTGCGCGTGCGCAGCGATTGATTGAAAAAGATAAGCGCCACGCTGCGACCCGCGAGCGGTTTTTCCGTGTACTCGCGCGCTTTGATTTTAGCGGCGAGGTCCATGAGCGCCGTGAGTTCTATGGTGGTGAAATCCCCAGTGCTTAAAAAATCTTTGCCTTTAATATTCATCATTGGATTGTGCAGTATAACGTGAGGGCGGAACGGGTTTCTAGTTTGAGGAGAGATAATTCGCCGGAATTGTTCGTTGATTAGGGTTGAAGTCCGACGCGACGCATAAGGTCAGCAAATCGCGGGTCCGAACGAAGCGGGTCTAACCACGGATAGACTTTGAGAATCACGATGCTATCGGAATGCTCGTGGTAAGCTTTTTCAAGCCAGGCGAATGCTTCATCTTTTTCGCCGAGTCCGGCATAGACCAGGGCGCGCGAAAACGGCGAGATGTAACGGTGATTGGCCAGCTCTTTTAACTCGGCGGTAATGCGCTGCGCCTTATCGCGCTGCCCGGAAATTCCATAAGCGCAACCCAGCGCCGACAAAACGCGCGCCCCGTCATCCAAACGTCTGGCGGTTTCAAGTTCCGTAACCCCTTCGGCAAAGCGCCCCACCTTGATATAGGTCATGCCCAGAATATTTCGCGCCGGCGCAAAATTCGGCTCGGTCTTGAGCACCTCGCGCAGTTGCGCCAGCGCCTCGTCGTAATGTCGCGTCCAACAATAGATTTCTCCAACATCCGTGTTGATGCTGGGCGATAGTTCATCCAGGAGGCGCGCCTGCTTAATCTGCGCAATCGCTTCGTCGAACCGCCCTCTTGCCGCCAGAAAATAAGCATACCAATGATGCGCCGTTGGATAGCGAGGATTCGCCTGGATAGCTTGTTGGAAGGCGGTTTCTGCGCCTGTCCAATCGCGGTCATAAATCCACATTGCAAAGGCCAGCGAGGTGTGCGCCTCGGCCAGTTCATCGTCTAGCTCGGTGGCTCTTACGGCTGCGGCTCTGGCTTTTGGCAACGCTTCATTTGCCGATAGCGCCCCCCAGACGCTCATCAGCGCATAACAGTCAGATAGCCCTGCATAAGCGAGCGCGTAATTCGGGTCTTTATCAATCGCTTGATTGAAGTTTTCAATGGCGATGGCAAAGCCCTGCTCGGTTCGCTTATTCCAAAAATAGCGCCCTTTCAAATAGAGCTCATAGGCCTGGCTGTTTTCGGTGTAGCGTTTCAGGAGCCGTTTCTGTTCTTCGCTGGTGAGTTGTAATCTGAGCGCCCGCGCCACCTGTGTAGAGATGGAATCCTCTATAGCAAAAACATCGGTGAAGCCTTCATCGAAATTGGCTGCCCAAAGCGTGGCGCCGTCTCGCACGCTCACCAGTTGAACGGTCACTCGGATGCGGTCGTCGAGGCGTTGGATGCTGCCTTCGAGCACCGACCCGACGCCGAGTTCGCGTCCGGCAGCAAGGGCATCTTGCCCGGCTCCGGCAAACTTGCGCACGGAACTTGTCGGACGCACGATGACCTGACTCATATGGCTTAACTTGGTTATCAAGGCATCAGCCATACCCAGTTCGAGATATTCATTCTGCCCTTCGGCATTGATTGGCTTAAACGGCAACACGGCGATGGCTTTTGTCGACACCGGGTCTGCGGCCGGGGTTGATTTGCCCCGCAGGAAAAAATAACCCGAGGTTGCGATGATTAATATCAATGCCAGGCTAACCAACCCCAGCCAACGCGGTGAAAACTTTCGCCGGTTTGGGTCAACCAACAGGCCTTGAGGTTGGGCCTGCGGCAAGCGCGTTGAGGCGGCCGCATACGGCTGGTCATCGGTTTCGGTGATAATCCGCGCGAGGGTATGTTTTTCAATAATTTTCGCGCCGCGCGGCGCCTCGAGTTTGGTGAGCTGAGCCGGCGGGGCGAGCGGTTTAACTTCCGCGACAAAACGATAGCCGCGCCGCGGAATGGTTTCGATATATTTTTGCCCGTCTTCGGCGAAAACTTTGCGCAGCAAAAAAATATTTTGCGTCAGGTTCGCGTCTTCAACGATGACCCCTAGCCAGAGCTGGTTCATCAACTGGTCTTTGGATACCACCTGTCCGCTACGTTCAACCAACACGCTCAATAACTCAACCGCTTTTGGCGGCACCTGGACCGCTTGGTTGTCGCGAAAGAGGGCGCGATTATCAACATCCAGCCGATACCGCCCGAATTCGTATAAGCGATTGATTTCTTTGCTCATAATCCTCGTTGAGAAATCATTGAGAAATCGCTGAGTGAAAAATTGAGCCTTTATTGAAGACTTTTTCAAGCCTCCGGTTTTATCTTCAACACATTTGCTGACGCGTAGGAATTTTTAACCTGCAACGGTTCAGCAGCCCTGATGGTCAACCGGGTTCGACTAAGCCTGACCAGGTCGGCGCTGATTATATAGCGCCGGATAGGCTCGCACAACGAGATTGGCAACTGCCGGTTGTTGTCCGAGGAGAAGGTTTTGAAAAAGAAGACCACCGTTGAAACACGAGTTGAGATATATGAGGTTTGGGTAATTCGCGAACCGCAAGACGCGCCCCCCGTGCTTTGCCAACGGTGCGCCGGTCAACCTCCTGCGATGCTCGCGCCGGACATTGCGGCCTCTCTGGCCGGCATCTCTTTACGCAGCCTGTTTCGATTGCTCGAGGCTGGACAGCTTCACTACCTGGAGCAAGCTGACGGCGGGCTACTGGTCTGCCCGAACTCACTGCCCGGCAACCTGGATAGCCTTCCTGCTGGATAGCCTGCCCGCCGGAAGCCCACGGTTGCCGTCAGCTTGAATGATTTTTAATCCGTCGCTCTCAACCAGAGATAACTAAAGTTTAAAGGAGAAATCATGGTCAACCATCTATTCCGCATCTGCCAGGTTCTATTTATCGCCCTCGGTTTATTTTCCTTTAGTGAATCGGCATATGGGCAAACCTCGGCGTTTACCAACCCGAGCAAATTGCCCGACAATCCCGGCCGCGCCAACGCGAAGAGCGCTGACGCCGGCGCGCTCTTCGGCGCGGTCACGGAAAATCGCGTCCGCTTCTCGGCCTTCGGTGAGTTCATTCAATTGCGCCTCGAAGTCATCAATTCAGCCGGTGACCTGGTCTTCGACTCGAACTTCAAAGCGGGCAACGCCCTCGATTGGCTGGCCACAGACAACCAGAGACAGGCGCTTGTTGACGGCCTCTATCTCTGCCTCGTCACCGTCAAAGACGCGACCGGCAGACTCAGCAAATACCGCGCGCTGATGAACGTGGACAATCAGGTGGTGAGTCTCAGGCAACTGGAGCAAGGGCTGCTGGCGCCGGCGCAGGCCGAGGCGGCAGGGGGTAGCGCGGCGGATGAGGCGGCAGGCGTGACGCTGATTGAGGCGAAGGAAGCTTCAGCGACAGCAGTTCTCGCGCACGATGGCCAAGCGGCACAGTTGGTCAGCGCGAGCGGCGGTTTAACAATTAGCAGCGGCAATTTTTTCTCGAACAAAGTCATGGAACAGGTGCGACTCACGGCTGAAGGCAATCTCGGCCTCGGCGTTTCGCAACCGCAAGTCAGGCTTGATGTCAATGGGATGATTCGCGTCAGCGAAGGCCTCGTCTTTCCGGATGGCTCGGTGCAGTTTTCGGCTTCAAGAAAAACCTTCGGGTCAGCGAGCCTCGGGCCGGGTCAGTTTCAGCAAAAATTTGCCGCGGGGCAGGACCACCTCGCGCCGGACATCGGTGGCACGGGAACGACCGGTAGACTCGCCAAGTGGCAGGACGGGCCGAACGGCATCTTGAATGATTCGAATATCACAGAGGCGAGCGGGGCGATCGGCATTAATGGCACGCCGAGCACCAGCTTTCGCCTCGATGTCAATGGCAGCACCCGCATCCGCGGCTCGAATCCCGGGTTTAACTTGGAAGGCCTCAGAGCCGCCGGCAACCTCTGGGTCTTTCAAACGGTCGATGATGACGGGCGGTTTCGCCTCTTCGGGCAGGACAATGTCAACCCGGGAGTCGAGCGGCTGACCATTAAATTGAGCAACGGCAATGTGGGTATTGGAGCGACGGCGCCGAACTTCAAATTAGAAGTGATTGACACATCGAATACGGGATTGCGCGTGCAGACCAACGCAATGGGCGGAACGGTTGCTTCGTTCGGCGGCGTCGGCGCATTCAATATAGATGCGAACGGTGTCGTGGGTGGCCGATTGGCGATTTTGGAAAATGGGCGGGCCGGCATCGGCATCAACTCGCCGACTTTCAGGTTGGATGTGTTTGATCAGACAAATAGCGGACTTCGCGTGCGGACCAACATCTCAGGCGGCACCGTGGCTTCATTCGGCGGCACCGGCGCATTCAATATAGATGCTAGCGGTACAACTGGTGGTAGGTTTACGGTTTTAGAGAACGGCAACGTCGGCATCGGCGCAAACAATCCGGCGCAAAAGCTGACCGTTTCGGGAACCGGCATCATCCGCGCCCTGGTTAACTCGGACTCAAACGCCGGCCTCGGGCTCGGTTTGAGCAACCAGGCGAAATGGTCTGTGGCGACCGTCAGCGGCGGCAACTTTCAGATCTTCAATGACGCCATCGGCTCGAATGCCGTGTGGATAGACACCGCCAATAACAATGTCGGCATCGGGACCACGACAACCTCAGGGAAACTGACAGTGGATGGCGGCAATGGTCGCGGCCTTGCGGTTTCAACTAATAATTTTGGCGATTTCGTCGCCCAATTTGGGGCGATTGGCGCTTTTGCGATTGATAGCCTCACCAATGGAGCCGGGCGATTATTGATTGATAATAATAACGTGGTGTGGATAAACACCCCCCCTGCGGGTGTCCCCTCTACAAATACTTCGGATACGCTGATCGTCAATGGCGCAATCAGAGTCAATTTTCCCACTGGCCCCTCAACGAACGCACTGTGCAAAAGCTTGGCTCCCGGGACCTCGACCATCGTGCTTTGCAGTTCCAGTATTCGTTACAAGACCAACGTCAATAACTTCACTCCCGGTCTGAATCTGATTAGCCGCCTGCGCCCCGTTTCGTTCAACTGGAAACAGGGCGGCATGCTGGATTTGGGTTTAATCGCCGAAGAGGTTGCCGAAGTCGAGCCCTTACTGGCGACCTACGACGAAAAAGGCACCATCCAGGGTGTAAAATACGAACGCCTTGGTGTGGTCTTAATCAACGCTGTCAAAGAACAACAGCAGCAAATTACCAACCAGCAAGCTCAGATAGTAGAGCAGCAACGAACCATCGAACTGCAGCGACGGCAAGCTCATCAACAAGCCGAACAGCTTCACACGCAGCAACAACAATTCAATCGACAACAACAAGAGCTCGAAGCCTTGAAAAAGTTAGTCTGCGCATCGCACCGCAATGCCAGGGTGTGCAAATAGGGAAAGGAGTAATTTCACCATGCGACAACGAGAATTTCTTGCCGTACTACTGGCGCTCACCACCAGCACCACGACCTGGGCGCAAACTGCGGCTTTCGCGAACCAGGGCAAATCCGCTGACCAGCGTACACAGGCTGACAACTCGAAGACGGGCGACCGCAATCACACGCTCTTCGGCGCGGTTTCGGAAAACCGCCTGCGCTTTGCGGCGCTCGGCGAGTTGATCGAGTTGCGTCTTGAAGTCATTGCCCCGACCGGCGAGGTGGTGTTTGACTCCGGCTTTAAGGCCGGCAATGCCCTTGATTGGCTGGCTGCCGATAAGCCGGGCCAAGCGCTGGCTGACGCCACCTACCTCTGTCTCATCACCATCAAAGATGCAACCGGCAAACTCACCAGGTATCGCGCCCTGATGGTCGTCCGCGAGCAAACCCTCAGCCTCAAGCAAAGCGATCCATCGCAACTCGCCCCGGCACAAGCTGAGGCCGCCGGCGAGAGTAGCGAGGCAGAGGCCAACATCACCTTGATTGAGGCGAGCGCCCCCGCGGCGACGGCGATTCTCGCTCACGACGGCAACACCGCTCATCTCGTAAGCGCGAGCGGCGGTTTAACAATTAGCAGCGGCAATTTTTTCTCGAACAAAGTCATGGAACAGGTGCGACTCACGGCTGAAGGCAATCTCGGCCTGGGTCTCGCTAACCCTCAAGTTCGACTCGATGTTAATGGCCGCATTCGCGCCAGCGAAGGTCTCGTCTTTCCGGATGGCTCGATACAACTTTCGGCGGCGAGCCAGACCTTGGGGGCGGCGAGCCAGAGAAGCGGGCAGGCGGCAACCGGGCAGGGAGAAGAAGGGGTACTCGTCCCCGACATCAGCGGCACCGGGACGACCGGCAAAATCTCGAAGTGGCTCGATGGACCGGCAGGGGTGTTGGGTGATGCCAACCTCACGGAGGTGGGTGGGGCGATTGGCGTCAACGGCACGCCTGACACGCGATTCCGGTTGGATGTCAACGGCAGCACCCGCATTCGAGGTTCAAATCCCGGCTTTAATTTAGAAGGCCTCAGAGCCGCAGGAAATATTTGGCTCTTTCAAACGGTTGATGATGACGGGCGGTTTCGCCTCTTCGGGCAGGACAATGTCAACCCGGGAGTCGAACGCCTGACCATCAAGCTCGACACCGGCAACGTCGGCATCGGGGCGACCACGCCGACGGCGAAGCTTGATGTGGCGGGGGCGATCAATACTTCAACGCAATACAACATCGCCGGTTTGCGCGTCTTCACGGTCAGTGGTGCCTTTAATGATGGGACGACGATCTTGACGGCGACCAATAGTTTTGTCGGCGACAGCGCCGGGTTGAACACCACGCCGAATGCCGATCCAACGAGCCCGTTCGGCAAGTTCAATGCGTTCTTCGGGGCGGCTGCCGGCAAGGCCAACACCACCGGCAATCAAAACGCCTTCTTCGGCGCCGAAGCCGGACAGGCGAACACGATTGGCGCCGGCAATGCCTTCTTCGGCAGGCTGACGGGGTTTGCGAACACCACGGGCAATAACAATGCTTTTTTCGGCGGCTTTGCCGGGAGAAAAAATACCATGGGGAGCAGCAATACCTTTCTGGGGGTATCGGCCGGGTTTGAGAACCTGGCTGGGGCGAATAACACCTATGTGGGGTTTTCGGCGGATGCCAATGCTTCAAATCCGACCGGCCAAAACAACACGCTGCTGGGGGCGCTGACGAGAATCAACCCGACGGTGAGTAACAGTACGGCGATTGGGGCGTTTGCCTCGGTGACACAAAGCAATGCGCTCATTCTCGGCCCGATCAGTGGAGTCAACGGCTGTCTGCCGGCCAACAACTGTGCTTCGGTCAACGTCGGCATCGGGACGACGGCGCCGAGTGAACGGCTGCACGTGATCGGCAACGGCTTGTTCACCGGCAACCTGACGGTCAACGGCACGTTGAATGCCGCGCTGCCTTCGGGCAGCGCCAACTATATTCAGAATCAGAACGCCTCGGCACAGTCAGCGGATTTCAACATCAGCGGCAACGGCACGGTCGTCGGGACCTTGAGCGCGGGCGTCGTCAATGCCGCGACGCAATATAATATCGTCAGCCCGGCACTCGGCAGCACGATTCGGCTTTTAGGGATATCCGGCGCGGGCGACAGCAATACCTTCCTCGGACGCAATGCGGCTCAGGCGAATCCAACGGGCAGTTTCAATTCCTTTTTTGGTAATGGCGCCGGGCAAAGCACCGTTAGCGGTGGCAATAATTCGTTCTTCGGTTCTGGGGCCGGCAATGTCAATGTCAGCGGAACAGACAACGCCTTCTTCGGGCGCAATGCCGGATTCGCCAATACGGCGAGTGATAACGCTTTCTTCGGCAGCTTCGCAGGCGCATCGAACACCAGTGGCACGAGTAACGCTTTCTTCGGCAAAGAGGCCGGTCGCAACAACACCGCCGGCACCTTCAATTCTTTTTTCGGCTCTCAAACGGGCGCCAACAATACCACAGGCACCTATAATGCCTTCTTCGGTTTTCAGGCCGGGCAGGCGAACACCACGGGCGATAATAATGCCTTCTTCGGCAACGGAGCCGGACTTTTGAATACCATTGGTAGCCAAAATACCTTTTTCGGTTCTGGTGCTGGCGTTGCAAATACCACGGGCACGAACAATACTTTCTTCGGCTATGTCGCTGGCCAGAATACGACCACCGGTAATAATAATGCTTTCATTGGTGAGTTAGCTGGTTTAAGAAACTCCGTCGGTAACAACAATATCTTCATCGGCACCAGCGCCGATTTCAATACCTTCGATCCAACTGGCGATAACAATATTCTCCTCGGCGTTTCGACGACGGTTAATTCCGGCGTCACTAATGGCACGGCTATTGGCTTTCGTGCAGCCGTCACCCAGAGCAATGCTCTCGTCCTCGGTTCGATCAACGGCGTCAACGGCGCAACCGCAGACACCACCGTCGGCATCGGCACGACGGCGCCCCAACAGACCCTGCACGTCAATGGACTGGAAGTGTTATCAACCGGAGCCGGAGCCGGCTTTAAGTTTCGCGATCGCGGCAGCGCGTCGTCGACCGATGACTGGGTGTGGTACTCCTCGGGGAATGTGGCGCGCTTCTTTCGCGCCGGGACCGGCGATTTGCTGACCATCTCCACAGCCGGGGTCGTCGCTCTCTACGCTCTCGGTGCGGCCGGCAGCACGCAGCTTTGTCGCAACGCCTCGAATCAAATCTCCACCTGTTCATCCAGTCGGCGCTATAAGAGCAACATCGCGACGCTAGACAGCGGCCTCAGTCTCATCAACCGCCTGCGCCCCGTGACCTTCGATTGGAAACAGAGTGGCGAACACGATCTGGGTCTGGTCGCCGAAGAGGTGGCGAAGGTTGAACCCTTGCTCGTCACCCGCAACGCCAAAGGCGAGGTCGAAGGCGTGAAGTATGACCGCGTCGGCGTCGTCCTGCTCAATGCCGTCAAAGAACAGCAAGCACAGATTGCCGCGCAACAAACACAAATTGAAAATCAACAACAGGAAATTGAGCTGTTGAAGCGGCTGGTATGCCTGCGTCAGCCCAGGGCCGAAATCTGTAAAGCGATAAGACGCCCCATCAACGCAAGCAAAAGGCTGGCGCCCGCCAAGCGCGCGAAATAGATAATTTGCTGATGCATCACAAAAGTTGATGGGGTTGAGCGTGAGCTGGAAAATTATGGTGAGCTTGGTGTCCTTGGTGAACTTTGTGTAAATCTTTCCCTTGATAAGTAAAGGGCTTGGCCTTTAAGCGAACAATTTCACACAAAGTTCACCAAGAACACCAAGCTCACAACCGGAGGATTTTCCATCGTCCATTGAATAATGGTGAAGTTTGGAATTAAACCGCGATGCCCGCCAGCGCTTCCAGGAACAAGTCAATCTCGGCGCGTTTTAAGGTAAGCGGCGGTAAGAGTCTGAGGACGCTTACATCATCAGCAAGCCCTGTGATGATGTGCTTATCGAGTAAACCCTGTTGATAGGGCTTCGCAGAATCGGACTTGAACTTGATGCCGACGAGATAACCCAGGCCGCGCACCTCTTCGACAAAATCGAGTTTTTGCAGTTCGTTGTATAAATAGGCGGCATTGGTGCGGACGTTTTCCAAAAGGTTTTCATCGCGTATCACATCAATTGTCGCTTCAAGCGCCGCCGAGGCGACAGGTCCGCCGCCAAATGTTGTCCCCAGATCGCCGTTCTTGATGGTCGCGGCAAGCGCTTCGGTCATCAGGACGGCGCCCATCGGAATGCCGCTGGCAATGCCTTTGGCTGTCGTTATCATATCCGGCAGCACGCCGAAACGACCGGCGAAGAAAAACTCACCGGTGCGCCCCATGCCGGTTTGCACTTCATCGTAAATAAGCATCGTCCCGGTTTTGTCGCAGAGCGCGCGCAAGGCTTGATAAAACCCCGCGTCACCCAGGCGCACGCCGCCCATAGATTGAATGGGCTCTAAGATAATCGCTGCGGTGTCGTCATCCATCAACGCTTCAACTGAACCGGCATCGCCGAACTTTGCATAGAGGTGACCTTCGAGCAGGGGGCGCACGCCTTCGCGGTATTTTGGCAGGCCGGTGGCCGAAAGTGAGCCGGGCGTGCGTCCATGAAAGCTGCCTTCAAAGGAGATGACCTTTAATTTGCCAGTGATTTTGCGGGCAATTTTAATGGCGTTTTCATTGGCTTCGGTTCCCGAATTGACGAAGAAAACTTTCGTGAAAACCTCTGGCGCACAGTCAACGAACTTCTTTGCGGCGCGCGCCCGCGTGTCGTTGTAGACCAGATTGGAATAGAAGATAAACTTCGCCGCCTGTTCGCTGATGGCCTGCACCACGCGCGGGTGCGAATGCCCCGTAGAAACGACCGCGTGCCCGCCGTAAAGGTCTAAATATTTTTCGCCTTCTGCAGTATAGACCCAAACATCTTCGCCGCGTTCAATGACGAAAGGAAATTTTTTGTATGTCGCGACTTGATATTTTTCTTCAACCTCAATGATGTGTTCTGATTTTGGTTGCATATCTATCTACTCGTTTCTTAACACGAAGAACACCAAGAACACGAAGATAATAAAAAGACTTTGAGCAGCTTCGTGTTCTTGGTGTTTAAATTAAGGATTGGTTCCGGCAATCACTAAGCCGGTGCGTTCTTCGATGCCAAACATCAAATTCATATTTTGAATGGCTTGCCCGGCGGCGCCTTTGACTAAATTATCGAGAGCCACAAACACCACGACCGTATCACCGCTCGTCGCCCATCCGAGGTCAACGAAATTGGTGTTCTTTACCCAGTTAATGTCGGGCGAACCGTCAACCAGACGGATGAAAAATTCGTTGCCGTAAAAATCGCGCAAGATGCCGCCAATTTCATCGCCGGTCATCGCCACGCGCGTCGTGAAATAGATCGTAGCGAAGATCCCGCGCACCGTTGGCAAGGAATGCGTTTGCATGATGAGGGTTGCGTCTTCCGTCCATTTATCATTAACGGCGGTGAGCAATTGTTCGACTTCGGGTTGATGCTGATGCTCTAAGATTTTATAAGCGTAAAAACTGTTGGCGCGTTTCGGGTGATGCGTGCCGGCGGCGGCTTTGGCGCCCGAACCTGACGAACCGGTTTTCATATCGGCAATAATTTTGCCGCTCACCAAACCCGCAGCGATAAACGGATAGAGTCCCAGTTCAAGCGCGGTTGCAAAACATCCGGGGTTGGCAATGCGCGACGCTTCACGAATTTGATGGCGACTGACTTCCGTCAACCCATAAACAAAGTCGCGCTGCGCGTCCATTGCCGTATGCTCGCGCCCATAAGCTTCTTTGAAAACATCGCCGTCGCGTAAGCGAAAATCCCCCGATAAATCAATGATTTTTACCGGCGCCGGAATTTGCGGAACGATATCCATCGCCTGACCGTGCGGCAAAGCCAGGAATAAACAATCAAGCTGAGAAAAATCGTGGGCCTCGCCTGTCGAAGCGAAAATCAAGTCCGTCAGCTTCGCAAGATTCGGATGCACCGCATCAACCCGCTTGCCGGCGTGTTCATTTGCCGTGACCAGCTTAATCTCTACCTGCGGATGGAAAAGCAAGAAGCGCAACAACTCGCTTCCGCCATAACCCGACCCGCCCAGTATGCCTACTTTAATCATTTCACTTCCCCAAAAATTATTTACCACCGAGGCACAGAGACACCGAGAATTCAATTAGTCAGGAGAAGGCACTTTCAGTATTACTCTCAAATTCATTTATTTTCTCGGTGTCTCTGTGCCTCGGTGGTTGTTTCGTCTATCTGCTTGTTTTCCAGTTGCTCACTTTGTCTTGCACAATCTGCGCCAGCTTTTCGCTGGTGTGAACGGCGTTGGCGGCTTCTAGTCCGAGTTCGCTGCGCACATACTCTGTGCCCATTTGTGAATCGGTGACGGCGCCTGAAACCACATCAATCTTGACGCCGCGTTTAGCCAGCAGTTCGCGTCCGCCCCAGGCGCCGACAAAATCGCTGGCGCAAAAAACCAACGCCGCAGTCGCCTGCATCAACTCTTCATCGGTAAAAATCGTGTCCACCCCGTAACCGCCCAAAATGCCATCGCCCATTTCAATAACGATGCAATCGGGTTCGGTTTTGCAGAGTTCGGCAATGACCCCTTTGGCAATCGGCGCCAAATCGCTGACATTCACGGTTGATGGCAAACCGCAATCGAGAAAGCTCAGAGTTTTAACGGCGCCGTGGTCCTGCATATTCAAGGTGTCCCGTAAACAGGCAACGCCTGACAGCTTCGCCGCCGCAACCCGCATGCCGGTGCGCGCCAGATGTTTGATAATTTCCGTCGCCGCATAGGTCTTGCCGGAATTCATGCAGGTGCCGGCAACGAGAACAATCGGCGCGGTGATTTGCGTCGAGGGCAGCGGCGCAATGGCGTTTTCGGCAATGTTCAAAATTTTTCCATCGCGCACCGGCATGCCGATAACTTCGACTTCAATGGCGCCGCTCAGACTATGGTGATGACCTTTGCATTCGCCAATGAGCCCGCCGAGATTGAGAATGTGCAGGCGGTCTCCGGCTTGAATGGCTTCGGGAACGTCGCCAATGAACCCTTTTAAAGCGCGGCGATAACCGAGCACCCCGGCAATGATGTCGCCGGGATTAATCTTCGCCATTCGGCCCGTGACCAGTTCAAGCGTGTTGTAGGTTGCGTTATCGGTGATGGCGCGCACGATGACGACATTGCCGGCGCGCGCTTCGCAATACCTGGTGATTTCAAGCTCGTGCGTAAGCCCTAAATTCACGGTGGCGGATGCGACTTTATCTACGCGCGCCAGCTGTAAATCAGTGGCGTAACTATTCTCCTGCTGTGCAACCTCGGCAAGCTTCTTCTCTGCAACTTGAATCATCGTGGTCTCTCCTCTCATTTTGTTCAACCCCAGGAATACGAGGTTTTATTTTCAATCTCTTCTTCGTGTTCTCTGGGCCTCGTGGTTAGTCTTTTTGCTGAGTGGCTAAATTCCTTAGCCTCAACCTGAGCGCATTCAACTTAATGAAACCTTCGGCGTCGCGTTGGTTATAGACGGTGTCGCGTTCAAAGGTTGCGAAGGCTTCCGAGTAGAGCGAAAACGGCGACTTGCGCCCGACCACCGTGCAGTTACCTTTATAAAGTTTCAGCCGCACGGTACCGGTGACCGGCTTTTGCGTTTCATCCAGCAGCGCGCGAATCGCTTCAAATTCCGGGGTGTACCAGAAGCCGTAATAAATCATTTCGGCGATGCGCGGCGCCAGCGAATCTTTCAAATGCATGACTTCGCGGTCTAAGGCGAGCGATTCAACGGCGCGATGCGCGGCGTGCAGAATGGTCGCCCCCGGCGTTTCATAGACGCCGCGCGATTTCATGCCGACAAAACGATTTTCAACCAGGTCAACGCGGCCGATCGCATGGTCGCCGCCGATTTTATTTAACCGGTCAAGCAGGGCGGCCGGCGAAAGCGGCTCGCCGTCAACGGCAACCGGAACGCCGGATTCGAAATCAACCTCCACATACTGAGCTTGGTCAGGCGCATCTTCGGGCGCTTTCGTCAGAATAAAAATCTCTTTCGGCGGTTCCGCCCAGGGGTCTTCGAGAATGCCGCCTTCGTAACTGATGTGCATCAAATTTCTATCCATCGAATAGGGTTTATCTTTCGTCGCGGTGACCGGAATCTGATGCTGCTCGGCGTAGGCAATCAAATCAGAGCGCGATTTAAATTCCCACTCGCGCCAGGGGGCAATGACTTTGATTTGCGGCTCAAGCGCGTAATAGGTCAGTTCAAAGCGCACCTGGTCATTGCCTTTGCCGGTGGCCCCGTGCGCCACCGCCTGGGCTTTCTCCTGACGCGCAATCTCGATGTGGCGTTTGGCAATCAAGGGACGCGCCAGCGAGGTGCCCATCAGATAGACCCCTTCATAAACTGCATTCGCCTTAATTGCCGTGAAGACAAAATCGCGCACAAACTCTTCGGTCAAATCTTCGACGTAAAGTTTCGACGCCCCCGTCGCTTTGGCTTTTTCATCAAGCCCGGCGAGTTCTTCGGCTTGCCCGATGTCTGCGGCATAGCAGACAACTTCACAACCGTAAGTCTCTTTAAGCCACTTCAAAATAACCGACGTGTCCAGACCGCCCGAATAGGCCAGCACGACTTTTTCTATCTTTTCATTCGCCATTTATCATTCCTCCGAACTTCCTTATAAATTTATCTTGCGACTTTGACGTGACTACCGGCCGCCGCGAAAAGCTTTTTAATGCCGCTGATGGCAAGCTTTTGATTTTCGCGGTCTTTGACGGCAATAAAGACGGTGTCATCGCCGGCCAGGGTTCCGACAATCGCCGCAAGGCCCGCGTAATCAATCTTCAAAGCAATGGGCTGGGCTTGCCCGACATCGGTCTTTATAACAATCAGGTTATCGCCGGCCGTATCAATCTCCAGGTGCGGCGCCAGCGCCACCAGTCCGTTGGTTTCGGGCGCCACATATCGGCCGTGCAGTTTCGCCAGTCGCAGCTCAACGATGTCCCGCGAAACGCTCGATTGCGTGGCTTCGATGCCGCGACCTGCGAGGCGCTTGACCAGCTCTTCCTGCGTCGCCACCGGATGCGCCTTAATTATTTCCAGTATCTTTTTTTGCCGAGCCCTTTTCATACGTCCTTTTGTTTATGCAGAATTTTGCATATTCACTGCATAAATCTCTAAAAAGATGCATAAGTATGCATCTTAGTTTCCAGATAGTCAAATTAATTTTCGCGAGTCAGACGGCTACCGGTTGGCCGGCTCTAGGCCCGGAGCGCGGCACCCGTTGAGCTGCTTGACCGCTATTTTCCCGGGCCCGCCGTTTTTCAGGCCGGCAATTTTGCTGGTCACCTTTTACGCCGGACTGGTTTATCCGGAAGGGAACCTATTTTCCGCATAAACCTTAAAAAGATGCCGACTTATGCATCGGGAGTCAGGAAAAAGGGCAAATTATTTTTGCCGCCTGAAAAAAAATGGAATAAAGGCGGCTGGCCGCAGATTATTCCTGCTGCAGAGGTGCGCAGTGTTTATCCAAATACTTGCATAAACATCCAAAATATTGTATTTTTCGCACTCCGCAAAAAATAAGATCAGTCTAAAGGCCTCTGGCAATACTAATCTCGGTGCTACGAGGTCGAGATGCCTGAGCAAAGGTTCAACAGCTTTTTCATAACGTCAGGCTCATTTTCTGGATGTGTCGAAGATGGGTTTGCCCTCCACCGGCAAGCCATCTCGATAAAGTGCCTTGCTTCAATCAACGCTTTTACCAGTGGCTTCCCAATCCGGCGCAAAATAGTCGAGCCGTCCGTTGCTTGGCTTGTGGATTATTTCTATCCGGGAAGCTTCACAAAGCGATAGGGATTCGCAATCCGGTAGCAGACGAAGGCGCATTCACTGATAACCGCTATTGCCATCCCATCGCGTTTTAGTTCATCCATTAGAGCGACTGCACCCTGTTGAATGCAAAATTCATGCGGTAGCTCCTTTCCGTAACCATCAAAAACTCATTGGAGGATTCACATGAGACGACTCACTTCACTTGTATTGGCGCTTCTATTGCTATCGAATGCCGCAATCTTTGCGCAGGCGACGCGTGGAAGTCTGTCAGGAAATATCAAAGACCCCAACAACGCAACGATTATCGGAGCAACGATAACCATAAAAAATACCGGAACCAATGAAGAACTGCGCGGCGTCAGCGATTCGCAAGGCGCCTTTACCTTTGCTTCGATTCCGCTCGGCAAATATACCGTCACCGTAGAAGCCGCAGGTTTTAAACGGACGGAAATTCTTGAAGTACAGATTGAAGTTGGCACGCCTGCCAAGGTAGATGTCACGATGGAAGTCGGAGCCGTGACCGAGCAGGTCACCGTCACCGGGCAGGCGCAGGAGATTGTCAACACCACCAGCCCCGTATTGACCAAAACCATCAATGCCAAACAGGTTCAGGATTTGCCGCTCCTGTCGCGCAATCCGCTGGATTTGGCGCGTCTGCAAGCCGGTCTGGCGGTCAACGGCACCGATGTTCGCAACGCTTCGGTGCAAGGGTTGCGCGGCAACGCCACCAACGTTACGCAAGATGGCATTAACGCGATGGATAACTTCGTCAAAGGCAGTTCGTTCTTTGCCATCAGTTCACCGTCTTTGAACGCCACCAGCGAGTTCAGCATCACGGTCGGCACGGTCGGTTCGGATGCCGGGCGCGGCGTTGCGCAAGTTTCGCTGGTCACGCCCTCGGGAAGCAATGAATTTCATGGCGGCGTCTTTTATCAACATCGCAACGATGCGCTGAACGCCAACACCTTTTTCAATAATGCGACGAAAACCCCGAAAGCTTATCTGCGGCAGCATTTCTTCGGCGTCTCAGCGAACGGACCGGTTTATATACCCAAGGTCTATGACGGACGCGACAAGAGCCTATGGTTTTTCTCGTATGAAGGTTTCCGCGAACCGTTCTCGGCAACCCGCAATCGCACGGTGCTGTCCGATGAAGCGCGCAAAGGAAACTTCCGTTATGTCGGCGCCAACGGTCAACTGACCACGGTCAATCTGCTCTCGCTGGGTAACTTTCACGCCCTCAACCCGTTGACCATCGCCCAACTGAACGCCCTGCCGGCCGCCAACAATACCTTGCTCGGTGATGGACTGAATACGGCGGGCTTCCGTTACAATGTGCCGGGCGAAGACCCCAGTGACCGTTATAATCTGAGGTTCGACCAGAATTTGTTCACCAGTGAAAAATGGGGCACGCACAAATTGGAAGGGGTTTGGCATTATGGCAACTTCCTGCTCACGCCGGATACCTTCAATGGTCTTGAAGCGCCTTTCCCGGGCGGCATCAATGCCTACCAGGCTTCGCGCCGCACGCTGTGGAGCGCCGCCATTCACTCAACCTTTGGCGCTTATGCAACCAACGAAGCGCGCTTCGGGCATCAGGAAGCCCCGGTAGGGTTCCTGCGCAACTCGCAACCGACGACGCCTTTCCTGTCATTCGGGTCAGTGACCAGCTTCGACAATTCCTTCATGTCGCAAGGTCGCAACACCAAGCTCAATCAGATTGTTGACAACTTCTCGCTCATTAGAGGCGCGCATACTTTCCGCATGGGCGCGGATTTACAGACCGTCTATGCCTACAGCTATAACGATGCGGGCATCAACCAGACCATCAATATCGGCTCTAACAGTTCCAATCCCGATGGCCTGGTGATTGGCAATTTCCCCAATCTTCCATCCGGGCAAACCGGAACCGACATCTTCAACCGCGCTCGACCCATCTATCGCGACCTGGTCGGCATGCTGGCTTCGTCGTCGTCAACCTTTAACGTGACCAGCCCGGATTCGGGATTCGTTAAGGGCGCAACGCGCGGACGCGCTTTCAGGTATCACGACACCAGTTTCTTCTTTCAGGATGCCTGGCGAGCGAAACGTAACCTGACATTTAATTACGGCATGCGCTGGGAGTACCTTGGGGTGACGAACTTACCCGATGGGTTAGGGTTACAAATCACCAACTTTAATGACATCTTTGGAGTTTCCGGTCCCGGCAACCTGTTCCGTCCGGGTTCAACCGGAGGCAACGCCGCAGCAACGCTCGATTTTGTCAGCGGCGATACCGGCAAATCGCTCCACAAAAAAGACTGGAATAACTTTGCGCCGTTTATCGGTTTTGCCTGGAGTCCAAGCTTTGATAGCGGTCCGCTCCATTGGCTTTTCGGCGGCGAAGGGCGCAGTTCAATTCGCAGCGGTTTTTCTATCAGCTACCTGCGCGATGGGTTCACGGTTATCAGCAATGCCCTGGGCACCGGCACGACCAACCCCGGGCTCATTCAAACCGCTGCCAACACGGTTCCGACCGGGGTCTTGACCAATGCGGGGGTTCCGTTGACGACCCCCATTTTCAAAGTGCCGATTACCTCGGCTGAAAATTTTGCCATCAACAGCGGGAATGGGTTGTGGGCCATTGACCCGAATCTGGCAACCCCTTATGTTCAACAATGGTCGTTTGGCATCGAGCGTGAACTGACCTCCAACATGGCGATTGAAATTCGCTATGCCGGAAACCATGCGGTCAAGATTTACCGCGCCATTGATTACAACGAAGCCAACATCTTCGAGAATGGTTTCCTCCAGGAATTCTTGAATGCTCAGAAAAATCTGGCGGCAAGAAATGGCACCAGCTTCCAACCGGGTCCCGCCGGAACCGTGGCCTTGCCTATCCTTACGGCGCTCTTTCAAGGCACCTCGGCGGCCAATAGCTGGACAAGTTCAACCTTTATTGCCAACCTCCAGCAAAATAATATTGGCACGATGGCAAACACCTTGGCCTATAGCCCGACCTACAGAACGGGTCGCGGTAATGTCGCGCCGAATTTCTTCGTCGCCAACCCGAATGCCGCATTTGCCCGTGTCCTGAGCAATTCGTCGTATTCCAAATACCACTCGCTGCAAATTGAAATCCGCCGCCGGTTCGCTGCCGGATTGCAATTCCAAGCTAACTACACCCTCAGCCGCACGCTCAACGATGGCACCACCATTGTCAACAACCAGAGCGCGCTGGAATCGTATCGCACGCTGAGAAACCTGCGGTTGGATTATCAGAATTCGGACCAGGATCAACGCCATCGCTTCGTTGCCAATGCCGTTTATGACTTACCCTTTGGCAGCGGCAAGCGCTTCTTTAGCAATGCCTGGGCGCCGGTTCGCAAAGCCATTGAAGGCTGGACGATGGGGGCTATCGTTACAGTGCAGAGCGGTTCCCCGTTCTATATCACCTCGAATCGCGCCACCTTCAACAACTTCAATGCCGGTACCAACTCAGCCGATCTGGTCGGCATGACCTTTGATGAATTCAAGAAGAACCTCGGCGTCTATAAAACGCCGGTGGGGGTCTTCTTCATCAACCCAAGCCTGTTGAATCTCGATGTAAATCCGACGACCGGAGTGCTGAATACATCGAGAATCAAGGATGGCATTTTCGCGGCTCCGGCTCCCGGAACCTTCGGCAATTTCCCGCTCAACTCGCTCTATGGTCCGAGCTTCACACAGACCGATTTAAGCGTGGTAAAACGGACGTACTTCACGGAGCGCGCCAATGTCGAATTCCGCGCCACCGCGTTTAACGCCTTCAACCAGACCAACTTTACCTATGGCGGAAACACCTTTGACAGCTCGGCATTTGGTCGCATTACCGGCACCCGAGGCAACGAGCGTCAATTCCACTTCGCGCTGGGTATCAACTGGTAAACGCCAGTTGCAGCATTACCTTTTTCAAGGAGCGACCCTTTGGCGTCGCTCCTTTTTTATTTTTTGGCGGGCTTATAGCGAATTACAAATTAGAGTTGAGGAAACGGTCTTGAACCGCGTTTCACGAGTCGTAGCGGTTAAAGACCGCTTCCTCAGCCGCTGGCTCATTGGAATATTGAAAGGTGGGCGCAAGGGACAAAGCTCGTAGGGGAAAACCAGCAGGCTCAGGGTGTCCCAAAGACTGCCAGAACCATCAGGCTCGTAATGGAAAACCACCGGGCTCACCATCAGGGTTCTCCTTCCCCGCTGATGGGGCGGAGGCGGCTGGTTCACGCGGATTTTTAAGAGTCAAGCATCTCCCTTGATCGTTAGGGTCAAGCATCCGCATTGATGGTAAGGGTCAAGCATCTGCGTTGATCGGCTCCATCCGCCTGATCAGCGGGGAAACCCCAAGGTGGTCATCCGACTCGTGGATTTTCCCTGAGCCCGCTTACCCTTACTGCCTCTCGTTGATTTTCCCTGAGCCCGCTCATCCTTACTCCCGCCGCTCGCTGAGGTTGCCTGCGACCTCACGCGGCCGCCTCAAAGAGCACCTCGCCGAAGCGCACCACCAGGGTTCTTGCTGACACCCGTAAAGCCAATCGCCATAGCCGCTCTGAGAACAGAGCTGATATCAAGCGGTGTTCAAGATAAGGGTAAGCGGCGGGAGAGAATTTTCTGCGCCCTGTTGAGCGGCAACTTTATACAGAGAAAATGCGCTACGCGCTCTGCCGTTTCGCTATTTTTAACCGCAGAGCACGCAGGGCAGGTTTTCAATATTCGAGTTTGCCTTCATACATCATCTCTTTAATTTTGTAACGGCGGTCGAGCCGATAGGTGCCACTGAGTTCAGTGACAAAGTGTATCTCTTCGCTCTCAGGGGTGATGAAGGGTTTGCCATCTACGAGACGTGCAAAGATGAATCGCGCCCCCAACCCATCTTCACGCGGCGGTTGATATTCCTGAAGAAAGAGCCGCTTGCCGCCTTTGATTTCCAAGAAGGTATTGTTCTTGAGCGCCGCTGTGCCGCTGGTTCGCAAAAGCCCTAAGGCCTCTTGAACATTCGAACCGACTTGCTGAGAATCACAGGAAACCGTGATGACGATGTATTCGGTGAACTCACCTTCGGCAAGCGATTTTAAATGCGCCGCCAGTTCGCCGCTGACCGGTTGTTTCTGCTTGGCTTCCAATATGCGAGTGATGGCCTGGCGTATCGGTTTGGCTGACAAAAACCGTATGCGGAAATTGACATGGGTGGCGCTATCGGTATTCGTAGAGGTTGACGAAGTACTCTGCCCCTGCCGCCCCGACGTCGGTCCGCGAAAGAGCGAAACATTCGAGGTAAAGACCTGGGTTCGCCCCCAGGGCGAATCATTGAGCACCTTCTGCGCCTCTTTTTCAGACCACTCGCTATAAGGCTTTTTATCCCACTGTGCCGATGCGCCCAAAGGGAGAGCCAAAAGCCACCCTGCTGCAAGTAACACAAATGCCCACTTCATAATTTTCCTCCAAAGGGTGAGTTGATGAAACTGGCGTGTACAGTCGCCGAACGCCGCAAAGGTTGTCGCTCACACTTTGCGCCACTTGATTCGGAATAGAAAAGCACCAAATTTTAAACTGCTTACTTCAACATGCCAAATACAAATGCGGTCAGGTTGTTAAACAGGTGCAGCAACATACTCGGATAAATCGAGTTGGTTTTTTTGACCAGCCACCCCAACATCAAAGACAAGGGGAGAATTTGCAGCGAACTGACGATAACCTGTTTGATGGGCTGCCCCGAATAGAGCCAGTAAAACCAGTGAACCAAAATGAAGAGTATTGTGGTAATGGTATTGGCAAGCCAAAAATTGAACAATGCGCGAAACTTCTGTA
Source organism: Blastocatellia bacterium (assembly GCA_044868105.1). Taxonomy (GTDB): domain Bacteria; phylum Acidobacteriota; class Blastocatellia; order UBA7656; family UBA7656; genus JBFMDH01. The sequence goes on along the minus strand of JBIOWC010000636.1, from coordinate 7,446 downwards.
AGACAAACCCGCGGTAAAAAATCTCTTCGATTACGGGTGCGCCAGCCACCGTTAAAAGAATGGTTGTCCACTGGTCGGCGCTCAGTTTGGTTCCTAACCAGATGGTTCGGGCATTCGTAAAATGCTCAACCACCTGTAGGCCAATGAACCACCCGAGAGTCAGCGTAAACCCTAAGGCTGGAGATTCAATTCGTGTGGTGAGCTTCAGATAGTTAAATGGATTGACTCGATCAACATATTTCAAAAACAAAAAGGTCGGCACCAGCCAGATGGTGAATTTTACAAAATCGGAATAAGCGTGCCGGTACATTTCGGATTGAATACCGGCATCAATCCAATAGAAGACCGTCGCTCTGAGCGCCCAGACGACATAAAAGGCGATGAGAAAAATTAGCCAGCTTTTAGGGCTTGCGGCTCTTACGGTTGCGGGGTCTGACACCAGAGTTTCATTCATTCTTGAAGCCTTCCGGTCTGGGGGTTGTAAATAATTTTTTCAACTTTCGGCCGGTGAAAAATCTCTTTGCCATCAACCGAAATGGACATCACACGATGGAAACTGATGGAAATCTTGTGCTGGCGATAGCGCACCTCTTGGATAGAAAACCGAAGCGGCGGACGAACTAGCGGCGCGATTTCAATCAACTCATCTTCGCGTGGCCTGAGCCCAATCAAAAAACGGATGAGCAAATCGTTATACGACGAATGAAAATAATCGGCAAGCCAGCGCAACGGCTCGCCGGTCTGCGAATTGTAATGTTCAACAACACAGGGCACCGACCAATCCGCGTGGCGAAATTGCATCTTGGTGTGCCGTTTCAGCAGTTCAAGAAAGGCCGCCGACAACCGTTCGTCATTCGTGAGTTGCGCGGCACTGCCCAGCGCGTCAAGCACCAGAGCATTACTGAACACCCAGGTCGGACCATTCCAGTTGCAGACATAGCGATAAGGCTTTTCGGGGCTTGCTGCGGGCCCGACTTTCCAAAGCCCTCCGGCATCAAAAGCCGGCGAATCTTGGGATACGGACGGCACCGGGTAGGCAGTCCAGAATTCTTTCGGGTTGAGCAGATGATTGAATACCCCGGCCTGGTCTTTGCCGGCCAGCAAGCCAAACAGAAACGGAAAGAATCCGTCAGCCTGTTTAGCCTCAATGGCCTTTTCATCCGTCGTCGGGTGAAGGTCGTAGAAAAATTCTGTCTTCTCATCCCACATCTTGGCTTTAACGGCGCGGCGAATTTTTTCCGCGCGCGCCATGTACTCGCCGGCCGTCGGCGCGTCACCGGTAAGCGCGGCGGCTTTACCGATAGCGAGATTGTTTAAGAAATAATAGGTCGCTTCGTCAACCCGTTCGACCGATAAAAAGCGTTTGTAGATAGCCGGGTCTTTCGTGAGTTGATCATCCGTGACAAATTCATCGCCTTTCGTGTGATCCCAGCGCGGCGAGGTGAAATAATGAAAACTCGGTTGATATTCCATGCCGGTTATCCAACTGCCCCAGGTGGTCGGCAGCGCGTCGCCGTCTTCATCTTTCGCCGCTTCCATTGCCACAAATTTTTTCATTTTGGGCAGCGCCGCCTGGATTAACGTTTCACTGGGCGCAACCAGATGCAGTTGCCAGATGGCAAACGGTGTCCAGTTCAAATAATCGAAGAAATCGTCTTTGGTCAGGGCGACGCGGGCTTGCCCGGCAGCTATCGTTTTATCGTTCAACCAGCGCGCTTCCATGATTTGTAAGGGGAGCGGGAGGCCGATGACTTTGGTAAACCAGCGCCCGGCCACGCCTTCATACATCACGCGGTCAGGGTAAGGATGATTGGGCGCATATTGGCGAGGGTTGAGGGAACATTTCTTCAACACATACCAGCGATAGTAATACATCTTTTCGAGCGCCTTATCCGAGCAGGTAAACGCCGGCACGTTGTCGGCAAACCATTGGTTGAACTTATGAATACGAAACCGCAAAGCCCGGTTATCAAGGGTTGCAGGTAACTTCAATTCACACCGGGAGGGGTCAGCGGCAAAAATCATTTTAGCGTTGCATTGCTGCGTGGCTTTGGGTTTTAAGGAGAAGGTTTGGGTTAAGCAGTTGTCATCTGTTTTTGTGGTGAAGCCATGCGCCTGAAACAGGTAACTCTTTTCGATTATCAAATCGGTAAAATAGTAAGTCGTCGGTTTAAATTTAAGCGCGCGGAAAAAACCGTCAGGTCTGGGAGTGTCTTTTCGCTTCTCCCCATTCATTAAATCAATGATGCGAATGGTTAACCGTTGGGGTTGCGGTGAGGTATTAAATATTTGCAATTGGCTACAGGCAACCTCATTATCGCTAATGAACTTTAGCTCTTCAATTTCAAGCGCCGCCAGGCCATTCACATCCTTTAACCGATAACGGGTTTTTACATAAGCCGGAGTCCATTCATTGTTGATGGCTTGCGGGGTGAGCCGGCCGCCGGGAGTGCTGAACTCATATCTAAAAAGCCCTTGAAAATCGGTCGCGTGAACATAATAGACTTGCCCGACGAAGCCGGGTTCTGCGTCAAGCCAATGCGTCAATTTGTTATCGAGTTGCGGCAACCATAAGCCTTCGCCGCCGACATCCGTGCGCACCGAATTTTTAAGATAAGCGTTGATGTCGGGGAGCGTTTTTTGTAGGCGTTGGCGGGCGGGCGCCAGTTGAGCCGTCAAGATGAGTAGACCTAGCAGAGTAGAGAAAAGAATCGCTCGTCCACAATAAAGCCGTCTGATTTTCATGTCTCCACCGCCTGAACGCTTCGAGCGTTTATATCAAACCGCCAAGCGGAAGACAAAGTTCTATGAGATTGATGAGATTTTTGTGAGCCCTATGTAAGAAAAATATTTTAAGCATCCTTTTGCAAAAAGCCTACATCCATAGCCGCCGACAAAAAGATTGAAACCGATCTTTTGGTCACTCGTTCAAAGCACAACACAGGCGCAGTATTAAAAGAACATGCAGAGCCATAATCTTGTCAAACGCATAGCCGGAGGTTTGTCCGTTCACGTCGCTCACACGATTGAAGCGAGCCCTCGTGCATACCCGGACGATTGGCGATACGACCTCGCTTCCATCATCTTATTCGGCGCTTTTGCCGGTCTTTCAGTGGGCGCGTGGACGGGCGGTATTCAGGCGTTGTATGTGGCGACCAAAGTGCCGTTGCTGTTGCTTGGCACATTGGCTATCGGGCTTCCGGCAATGTCGGTTCTCGGACGGCTCATTGGTTGCCCGCTGGGACTAGCGCCTTCGGCAAATTTAGCGCTGGCTTCCATCGCCCGCACGGCGGTTGTGCTTGGCGCGCTGGCGCCGGCGACCAGTTATTTTGCGCTGACGCTTCCGGCGCAAGGACTGACGATTTATCGCGCCGTCGTGCTCTCGCAAGTCCTGGCTTTTGCCATCGCGGGTTTTGTCGGCGTAACTGCGCTGCGCCACCGCCTGGCGCAAGTCGTATCCAGCACCTCAAACCACCTGCGCATCGTCTGGCTGTGGATATTGATCTATTCATTTGTTGGCGCGCAACTGAGCTGGCTGTTGCGCCCTTTCCTCGGTAATCCCGGCGCGCCGGTCGAATACCTCAGACCTCACGGCGAGCGCTTAGGACTTGAAAGCAATTTTTATGTTTCGGTTTATCTGCTCATCAAACATTCACTTTTTTAACGATGAAGTATGAACGAGGAATGATGAACTAAAACATTCAAAGCCTGCTTCATCGTTCCGCGTTCAAACTTTTTTCTCAGGGAGAAATTATATGCGGCATACCTTATGGATTGAGTGGTACTTTCAAAAAGCTTCGCGGGTTATCGGGCAACTCTTACGTCGTTCGGATGGGGCAAGCGCAGGCTTGCGCGCCGAAGGCGGAATCCCGATTACCGATGCCCTACTGGTCGCGCTGCCGCTGGCGGCGCTCTACGGGTTAGGAATGGGCTTAGGCGCAGGGTTTCGCGCCGCGATGTATAACGGCGCAAAACTCAGTATTGTGCTTTTTGCCTCGGGGGCTATCTGCCTGCCCTCGTTCTATGTTTTCGCGTCGCTTGCGGGTTCGCGATTTTCTTTCAAAGAAGCGGCGCGTTCAATCGCCGGATTTGCGCTCATGGTTGCTGTTGTCTGGGCGGCGCTGGCGCCGGTGACCGGCTTTTTTACAGCCAGTGTCGCGTCGGGCGGGTTTCTCATTACCCTGCATGGGGTGGCGATTTTCCTGGGGTTTTCTATTGGCGGTTCGGTTTTGGGCCGCGCGTTGACGGCAAAGCAGAGCACAAGCGATTATCTGCTTGAGGAAAATTTGCCAGGCGATATTCTCGAAATAGATTCGCACCTTAAAGCGCGGCAGTCGGCAAGGGTATCGCCGGTCTTTTATCTTATCTGGTTTTTGGTTTATGCAACCGTGGTGAGCCAACTCTTCGTTGATTTCACGCCTTATCTGGAAGCCCATACTTTCCTGCGCGGCGAACGCGCCCTGTTTTTAGATGTGGCGCGACAAGCCCTGAGGTGAGGGAGAGAAGGGAGAAGGCGTGACAAAAAGTCCGCTTAAATTTATTCTCTGCGATTTATTCGAATCCATTTGCGGACCAGGCGGAAGAGCTGTGGAAGAGATCATGCCCGCACCCCTTCATCTTCTCGCCTCTTCAGTGCTATCTTATGGGCGCTTACCTGAATAAAAATCATTCGGAGGAATTATGGCGTTGACGAAGAAGGCTCAGGAAGTCGTGGATTTTCTATCCGCAGAGCGCGAAAAATTTCTGGCTACGGCTGAGGGCTTAACTGAAGCCCAACTGAATTTCAAACCCGCAGACGATCATTGGTCAATCAAAGAAATATTTCATCATATCTGGATGGTTGAAGGCTTAACGGCAAGATTGATGGCAAAGATGTTGCAGCAGGCGACGGAAAATAATTTCCCTCAGGACGGGGACCCCGACGGTTCGGTGCTCGGTAGCCTCGCCGCTCACGCCGAAAAACTGGGCAACAAATTTCAAGCCCCTGAACGAGTCGTTCCCCTAGATGCGTTGCCGCTTGGCGATTCCATTGTCAGGATGACCGAGACGCGAACGAAACTTTTAGAACCGCTCCCCGAACTGTGTAAATATGATGTTGCCGAATTGGTGTTTCCGCATCCGGCGCTGGGACCGATAAACACTTACCAGTGGTTACTGGTGATGGGCGGACATGAAGCGCGTCATCGCAAACAGATTGACCGCGTCAAAGCGCATGCGAATTTTCCGATAAATTAACAGAAGCGAATCAAGGAACAGGCAAAAGTGAAAAATTCAGTATGACTTTTGCCTGTTTATTTCAATTGCGCTTTTGACTGTGCAATTATTTGCAGCCGTTTTTGAAATCATCTTCCCTTCAAATTGCGCCTGATGCTAGTATCCCCGCGCGCAACTTTCATGAACTCTAAACCTTACTGATGAAGCGGATGAGCGGAGCAAGATATTGTGCGCTTGCGCCCTCAGCAGCCTGAAGCCGGTTTAGCGTTCAGCAACTCATCAGTTATTTTTACAACCCGGCAAGAGTGGATTCACCTGCCCTTCGCAACAAGCCTAATCACCGCGCTTTGGTTATCGAAAGCGCAAGAACTATTGGCGTGATGGAGGAGTTATGAAGCGAGCAGGAATACTTTTAGCTGAACTGTTCTGCATTTTGGTCGTCAATGCTACAGCCTTTGGCGCAACCTATTTTTCGCAAGGTTCTGTAACCCCAAATACCCTGACGAATTGGAATACGAATCGCTTGGGCGGCGGCAGCTCGCCGGCAAATTTTACGACCGCCGGTGATCTGTTTGTTATTCAAGGCAACGGGAACGGCGGCACCTCTCCGCATACCATGACGACGACCGCGGCCTGGACGGTGGGCGGCGCCGGCGCCAAACTGCAAATCGAAAATGGCGCAACCTTGCAGGCCAATCAGGCGATTACCATCAGTTCAGGAACCGCTACCTTTCAGATTGACGGCGGCGGCAGTTATGTTCATAACAACACGACGGCCTACGGAAGCACGATTTTTAATGGCCTAGAATCTTTTGCTGCATCGAGCACCGTTATTCTGAATAATTCAAACACCAGCGGCCCGTCGGGCGTAACGTTCGGAAACCTGACCATCAATTTCACGACTGACCCCGGGGGCAATGTCAATTGTGCGGGCGGGCTGACGACCATCAATGGAAATTTGACCATCACCAGCACCTCAATCAGGCAATTCATTCTCACGGGGACAACCGATTTTACGCTTAATTTAGCTGGAGACTATAACCAGACCGGCGGCACCTTAAACCCCGCGAATGGCATTGGCGGAACGGCGACGATAAACCTGTCCGGTAATTTTTCACTAACGGGCGGGAGCCTCGTCCAGAGCGGCGGCAATAGCAGTACTTCAGGCGATCTATTCTTTAATAAAGCAGGAACACAAATCTTCTTATCCGGTGGCACGGTAGCCGGCAATGTTGATTTTACAGTCAACAGCGGCACGACGTTGGAAGTTGGCACAAGTGTTATAACGGGTAGAACTTTTACCTTATCTTCCGACGCAACCCTGGGGATTGGCTCAACAGCCGGTATCACAAGCTCAGGGGCGACAGGGAATATTCAGACCACCAACCGAAATTTCAATAGCGGCGCAAACTACATTTATAACGGCGCGGCTTCGCAAGCCGCGGGCAATGGACTTCCGGCAACCGTGAATAGCTTAACCATTAGCAACGGTGGCGCGGCGAGCGATAACGCTGTCACGCTTGGCGCAAACCTGTCGGTCAGCGATGCGCTGACTATCAACGATGGAATACTCAATCAAGGCGCGAGCTTCAATCTCACGGTTGGGGGACTTACGACCATCAATTCCGGCGGCACACTAAGTATCCTGAACGGTCAAACGGGGAACTTCACAGGGGCTGCCGTTAATGTAAATGGCGGAGGATGGGAAGTCTTTGGGGGCACGGCTGGCGACCCTGTGGTCATCACCTTGAGCGCTAATGTAACCAATAACGGCTTTATTAAATTCGATTCCGGCGGCCCCACCTGTGGCGATGGCGACCATATTCAAATTCGCTCTTCGCTAGCCGCTACCCAACGCACCTGGTCGGGGAGCGGAACCTTTGCGATGCAGGATGTGGATGTCCAGGACCAAAACAAATCCGGGACGCTGCTGGCAGCCAGCAGCAGCACCGACAGTGGCAACAACACCAACTGGACTTTGCTGGCCAATTGCAACGCGCCAACCGCCGTGTCGCTGATCTCCTTCACCGCCTTCTCTGACGCCTCACCCGGCGTTTATCTGCACTGGCAGACCGGCGAGGAAGTCGCCAATCTCGGTTTCAACCTCTATCGCGATGAAGGTGGGCCGCGCATCCGGGTCAACCCTTCACTGATTGCCGGTTCGGCTTTGCGGGTTGGCGAACAGACCCGCCTCAGCGCCGGTTGGACTTACACCTGGTTTGACGCCCAAGC
>JBIOWC010000635.1:0-13374 GCA_044868105.1 Blastocatellia bacterium | reverse complement strand
GGTCGAGTTTCATACCCTGTGCAAAATTGGAGGACTTATGAAGATAGTAAAGTTAGTGCTAATTTTTTTAGCCGCACTGACCCTCGGCCTATTTAGCGTCAAGGTCGGTGCACAAGTGGCCCCTCAGGCAAACCCAACGCCCTCACCCTTGAGTCGCCCGGATTACAATTATGCGGAGTCAAACGGCTGCACGAGCTGCCATTTTTCGCGCGGCGTGCTTGGCGACCACATGCCTGAAGCGGTCGGCGTACAGTTCGACACCGCTTCCAATTCATTTATTTTCACGGGCGGCGGTTGGCGGGCTTCGGCTCACTCGCAGTCCAACTATGCCTCGACGCAAAACACCTATTGCGCGCAGTGCCATTCGCCCTTGCAAGCGAGGGCCGGCGCAACTCAGAAAAACCATGAGTTGATTCCCAACGGGCAGGTTGAAGGCGTGACCTGTGCCGCCTGCCATCCATCCCATACTTCAGCTGTGGTTTTAGGGCGGCGCCTCGGCGTCTATAAATTCGGTATGGATAAATCGAAACCCGAAGCTTACGACGTGGTTCATGAAGGCGCTGAAGATCAATTGTGTTTGAATTGCCATACCACCAGACATGGCGAGGGCAACCCGGCCATGGATCTGATGGTCGTCGCCGAAGTGCGTTGTATGGATTGCCATTTGGCGGTCTATGGCAAGGTTCCCGAAACCCATGTTGACAAGCGGTTCCACGACTTTAAGGTCGCCAAGAATCTTCCCTATTCGTGTGGCGCTGAAGGGTCGGTTCTCGGTTGTCACTCCGAATTTAGTGTGGAAGCAACGCGCGCCTTCATCCCCTATCTAAAAGGACAACATCAGGATTGGGGATTTGGCAGCAAAGAGATGAAGAAGTTGAAAACTGCAGCCGATTACCTGAAACTGTGGAAGAAGCTGCAAGCCGAATATGAAGACAAAAGCGCTAACCCGTAACCCGGCGCTGAGGTATTAAGTAGCAAAAGGGCAAGACCGGTCTTGCCCTTTTTATTTAGAGTCGGGGCAAGGCGAGTGAGTCCACTTACTGTCGTGAGTCCACTTACTGTCGTGAGTCCACTTACTGTCCTTGCCCCTACATGCATTCGCAAATCACTATAGAGGGGGTCTGAAAAGTGAAAGCCCCAAAGGGGCGCGAGTTCAACAGCCCTGTGCCACGCGCCGGGTAGCGCGACCCTTGAAGCCGCAGCCCTGCAAGGGCGCCATAGCTTTATCGCGCCCTTGCAGGGCTGGTTGACAATCTGTCCAGGATACCTGGGGTGTGGCCCCAGGCTATCGAATGGCGTCCGGCTTTTCAGACACCCGCTAGTTATTTGAGACGCATCGCCGGGTCGCCGAACAAGATCCAGGTACAGGGTTCTCGAGGCCGCCCCTAAAGCTAATCGCAATTCGCCATAGGTTATTTCCTAAATGCCCATCTGGCAAACCAGACGATAAAAGGAGCAAGAATAGTTAAGAGAAGTAAAAGCTCAGGAAAACCGAATTTCAAAAATATCCTCCAAAAAAAAATCGCCGACTTTACTTCTCTTCAAATTACTAACGATTAACGGCTACTGCCTGAGTTTCTTCAGCAACTCGCGGGCAATAATCATGCGCTGAATTTGATTGGTGCCTTCGACAATCTGCCCGATCTTGGCTTCGCGCATGAGCATCTGCACAGGGTAATCTTCGCTGGTTCCATAACCACCGAAAATCTGCACCGCGTCCGTACTCACTTTCATCGCTGCATCGGTTGCCAATAGCTTTGCCATCGAAGCTTCAATATTAAACGGCAACCCGCGGTCGCGCAGATAAGCGGCTTTGCGCATCACGCAACGCGCCGCTTCAATCGCTGCCGCCATATCCGCGAGCATAAATTGAAGGCCTTGAAATTCAGCGATATGTTTGCCGAAGGCTTTACGTTCAACGCTGTATTTCAGCGCGTGGTCAAAAGCCGCTTGCGCCAGGCCTATCGAGGTCGCCGCGACGGTAATGCGACCGGAATCAAGCGCTGTCATCGCGACCTTAAACCCATCGCCCTCTTTGCCAATGAGGTTGGCTTTCGGAATCGCGCAATCTTCAAAGAAGACTTCGCGGGTAAAATGCGGCAATCCCATCGGGCGTTCGCGTTTGCCGAATGTAAGTCCCTCTGTACCTTTTTCAACGATAAATGAACTGATGCCTTTCGAGCCAATGCCTTTCGTCGTCACCGCCATCACCACATAAACATCGGCTTCGCCGCCATGGGTTATCCAGATTTTCTGCCCGTTCAGCACATATTTATCGCCTGTGAGTTCGGCGCGTGTGTTAATGGATTGAGCATCGGAACCGGCCTGCGGCTCGGTGAGCGCGAAAGCGCCAAGCAGTTCGGCGCGTGCCATAGCCGGAAGATATTTCTGTTTCTGCTCATCGGTCCCGAATTTATTGAGGATGAGTTGCGGCAAGCCGTGAACCGACAGAATGCTGCCCAGCGGCGTTTCCAGGCGGGAGAATTCTTCGAGCGCCAGCGAGTAACTCGTATAATCGAGTCCGCCGCCACCATACTCGGTTGGAAATGGAATCGCCGCCAGCCCCAGTTCACCGACTTTGCGAAAGAGTTCCCAGGGAAAGGCTTCCCTGCCGTGTTTATCATCGTAAGGTTTGGCTTCGCGCACAGCGAACTCTTCAACCAGTCGCCGCAGTTGTTCTTGTTCTTCAGTCAATGTGTAATCCATAAATGTTACTCCGTGATTTGATGTAAACCAGCTAAAGGGTTTGGGGCGAGCGATTCTTTTTATCCCCGAATCACCCCTTCATTGATTAAGCGCTCGCGTTCTTCCCTGTTGATGCCGATTTGCGCGAGCAGTTCTTCGGTCTGTTCGCCGAGTTCCGGCGATAAGTTATTGACCCGTGGCGGCGTGTCGCTCAACTTATAAGAAAAACCGATCTGCTTGATTAACCCATCGGTTTCCGTCGAAGTTTCTAAAACCAATTCGCGGGCCACGGTCTGTTCGTGCGCCAGGGCTTCGCCCAGTGAAAGCACAGGCTCGCAACAACAATCGGCATTGCGCATCACCTCAATCCATTCGGCTCGCGTCTTCGATTTAAAAATCGCCTTGACCTCATCAAACAAAGCGGCTTTTGCTTCGCCTTCAGCATACTGTTTGGCAATTAAATCCTGGCGTTCGATGGTCGAGCAAAAATTCGCCCAGAATTTCGGCTCAAGCGCGCCCAGCGTCATCCACGCCCCATCGCGGGTTTCATAGAGGTTATAAAAAGGATAGGCGCCCGAGAGCACGAATTTGTCGCCGACCTTGAAATTTTTGCCCGCGAAATATTGCGCCCCGGCAATCGGCAACATCGAAACCATAACATCGAACATGGAAACATCTATGTATTGCCCGCGCCCGGTTTTCTCTCTGGCAAGCAGTGCGGCTAAGACCGCAAATCCGGCAATCATGCCGCCGGCAAGGTCTGCGACCTGTGTGCCAGACATCGTCGGTTTACCGTTATCATCGGTCGTCAGTCCAAGGACGCCTGAAAGCGCCAGGTAATTTAAATCGTGTCCGCTGCGATCGCGATGCGGTCCGTCTTGCCCGAAACCCGTAAGCGAACAATAAATAATGCGCGGGTTGATTTCGGCGACCGTGTTGTAGCCAATCCCTAAACGGTCAACTACACCCGGACGGAATTGTTCAAAGACGACATCGGCGGTTTCGCAGAGTTTTAAAAACAGGTCGCGCCCTTCGCGGTTTTTCAGATCAATGGCGAGCGATTTTTTATTGCGATTGACTTGTCTAAACGCCGCGCCTTGCGAACCCATCTTCGGCGGCGAATGCCGGGTAGGGTCGCCCGACTTGACCTCTTCAATTTTGATGACCTCGGCGCCCAAATCGCCAAGCATCATCGTCGAATAGGGTCCCGGCAATAAACGAGACAAATCAAGAATGCGGAGGCCTTCAAGCGCTTGTTTCATCATTTCAAACCATTCCTTATCATTTCCGGTTTCGAGCAATCAATGTTTGCGGATGCGGCTATCCTACCTTGTGTGCTGGCGCGTGGCAAATGCACGACTGTAAATCCGGATTCAACCTAAGTATTACTGAGGCAGCAGAGAGTTTTTGTTAATGGACGGCTGCGCGTTCAGTGAATGACCCGGCAGTTTTACTATGGCTTGGTTTTGCTCTCAAGACCCTGGCAGACGACAAGCGTTTCATCAGGCGAACGCATTTCATAGACCACGCCGCGCCAACAAATGCGCCGCGTGGTAGCGGATTTGATGAAGTTGTAAAGATAAAGGATTGAGACTCGCCACCAGCCGAAACCATACATCAGCCAAAGGCCGGTGATTTCTCTTTTCATCTCCGGCAACATGAGGCGAGCGGCGAGCAAACGGAGTAAACCTTTTGCTGAGCCTAGTAGAAAAATTGACCACAACATCAAGACGGTGATGTCGGTGTCTTTACCAAACCATGCGCTCATTAGGAAAAAGGCTATGCCGCCGAAGAAAACCGCGTTGAAAAAGATTTGCGAGATGAGGCCTAGCCACCAGAGCTTCGGATTGTAAACCCGCGTGATGATAACCTGACGGGTGGTAAATTCAAGCAATGATTTCAGGGTTGGGTCTTCGCGGGTGACGGTCATACAGCGCGGCACAAACCGTATGCGCAATCCGCTTTTTCTAACTGCCTTCGTCAGCGCGTAATCATCGCTCAGCGCGCTTTGCCAATGCGAACGAATCTTGAGTTGGTTAAAGGTCTTTCTCAAAATCGCCATCGAACCGCCCCACGCAAAATTATTGTTGTGGTCGCCGAGCGTCGTCGCTACCGAACCATTCCAGGCGGATAACAGGGATGAAAATAAACCGCCGCGTTCAGGTAAATACCAGCGAAAGCCGGTCGTCGCGCCGACTCCCTCATCGGCAAGTGGAGCAACCAAACTCCGCAACCAATCGCTGCGCACATGCGCATCCGAATCCACAAAAGCGAGAACCGATGAATCAACGGAAAGCTTTTCTATGGCGCAGAGCAGGTTGTTCACCTTTTCGCTGCGTTCCTTACTCAGTCCGGCAATCACTATTCGCGTCTTCACATTGGCTGGTGCCTTTAAGGCCAGGCGTTCGATCACTGGCAAGGCGGCGTCGTCAGGTTTAGCCACCACAAAAACAATCTCATAGGCCGGGTAATTTTGCGCCAGTAAGGCAAAGAGGTTCGCTTCAAGGTCAGATTCCAGGCCTTTACAAGGGGCGATGATTGAGGCTTTCGGGGTGAACGAGTCATCAGCAGGCTTGAGTGAACGACGAACGAAGGAGAGATATTTGCAGCCTTCGAGTAGAGAAACGATTCCCTGAATGATGAGCAAGGACGCGAGCGTATAAAAGGTGATGAACAATCCTGAGCCTCCGACAAGCGAGCGGCGATTGTCGCATCGCTCAGGGGTTGCGTCAATCCGGGGGGCGACGGCTACGGTTGAAGACAATTTGTCGTAAGTCCCGCCAATGTTCGCTTGCTAAAAGGATAAGGTAATCTTCAAGATTTGATTGAGTGAGCAAATTCAGGCGGATAAATTTCAGCTTGCAACGCCGGTTGCATAAAAGGCAACATACTCAGTGCAGGTCGGATGATTTACCGAAATCGCCAGCCCCTATAAAATTTGTCGCCTGAAGAGGTGTCCCCATGAATCGTTTAAGTCGTCTTGGTTTGCTTTTAACCTTTACCTTCTTTGTTCTAAGTGCGTCACTGTTTGCGCAACAGCAAAATAAAAAGCAGGAATCGGATGATGAACCGATTAAACTTCAAACGACGCTGGTGCAGGTTCCCGTGATTGTCAAAGACCGTGGGGAACGCTATGTCACAGACCTCAAGAAACAGGAATTCAGGCTTTTTGAAAACGGCGTTGAACAGGAGATCACCTTTTTCGGCACAGTTGAAGAACCCTTCAATGTTGCGCTGTTGATTGATTCGAGCGGTTCAACGGTTGAACAATTGACCCATATTAAAGCGGCCGCCGCGGCTTTTCTGGATAACCTGCGCCCGAACGACAAAGTCATGGTCATCGAATTCAACGATAGCGTCAGCGTGTTATGTGAACTGACAAACAATCGCGACACTTTAAATCGCGCTATTGAACGCATTCAACCGGGCGAATACACCCAAGTTTATGATGCGGTATATACCGCCGTATGGGAAAAGCTCGAAGAGGTCGAAGGGCGCAAAGCGGTGATCCTCTTCTCTGACGGCATAGACAATGCGAGTACGGAGATTGATGATGAAGACACCTTTGCCGCGGTTACCGAAAGCGAAGATGTAATTATTTACCCAATTCGCTACAGCACACGCGCCGATGTCGAACGCAAGTTAGAGAAGAAGTACGCCAACCTTCGACTGGAAGCGCCGAACCAGGCAACCAACGCGAGCTTAAACCTGGTCAAAAAGCCACCGACTTTTGAAGAGGCGATGAGCGATCTGGATAAAACTTATCGCAAAGCCGATGAATATCTCGATGAATTAGCGCGATTGTCGGGCGGCGTGGTCGAGCGCGCCGATAGGCTCACGGATTTGCAAGCCGCTTTCGGACGCATTGCCGATGAACTGAGAAAACAATATTTGATTGGCTATTATCCGAAAGATGAAAAGAGCGCCTCAGACCGGCGCATACGCGTGCAGGTAACCCGACAGGATACCAAAGTGCGCGCCCGTCCCGGTTACAAAGTTTCTCAATAAAGTTACAAAGTACCTCAATAAAACTGAACGTCCTTTCGGCTGAACGCAACCAGGCAAGGTTATCTCGTCAATACAAAGACGAACCCGACAAAGAGCGCCCGTAAGGTCAAGACGAGTCCGCCTGATTGCACAGACTGTCTCTGCACACCTTCCTTTGCGGAGGCTGCCTGCTCGCTGACCACTTCTACGCGGTAAGGCAACCTTCCCGAAGTTAAAGCGATGGCGAGCGTCTCTGCCGATTGCTTCGTAAAGCGGCCGGTAATCTGTCCTTGATCGGCAATCTGACTCTGCACTCTGGGCGCCGATTTCACTTCGCGATTTAAGACGATGGCCAGCATTGCGCCAATATGGTTTCCAGTCCAATCGGAAAACCGGCTGGCGCCTTCAGGGCTCAAGGTAAAAGCAATTTCGTATTGCTCAACCCCGAACTGGCTCTTAACGGCTCGCGCCTCGCGAATATCTGCGCCGGTAATCAGCGCTGTTTTTTCGACAATCACCCAGCCTTGTCCGTTTCCGTTATAGGAATCGCTCTCATTAAATTTGAGGATTTCAAATGATGACTTGCTAAGACTCTTTGCCGCTCGCTCGGCCGCTTCTTTGGCAAGATAAGGGGCTTCAGTATCCTTCATCAGAGGTATCAGTTCTAACCGCCCATAAAAGGTGATGACTTCTTTAATGCGTTTGATGTCCAGACCGGCAGGAATCATCACCTTCAGGTGTTCGCCTTCAGTTGAGCTCGGTTCAACCGTTGCGAGATTCACACCCAAGGCTGACAACCTCGACGCAATGACGGTGGCGGCCTGATCAATATCGGCCGTCGTGACCTTCGCATTCGCGTCGGCGATTAATTTCAGACCCAGCCGCGTTGCATTTCCCTGAACCGCCTTCCCCGGGGGTCTCGCGGCGAAAACCAAAATCGCCAGACAACTCAGCAGGAGAAAGCCAGGAACCGGCGAAAGGATTAACTTTTTCGTTTGTGTCATGGATTCGCCTCCTTTCAACAAACGTCGTGATGCTAATTAAAATTGAGCAAACACTATTCTATGAGGTGGGGTTTGTAAAGCTTGGCCGATGAATAACGGAGGTTCTGGCAGGCAAGAGAATTTGTATCCATCAACGCCGAAAGGGCAAGCGAAAACTTTGCCCCTTCAAAGCGGTTAACTGTTGATGAAATTTTCGTAAGCCTATCAACTCATTTCCTCATTCACGCGATTCTTTCAGCAATCTGGCAAATTCAACCTGCAGGCTGCGTTGATTTTTCTCTGTGAAAACCGTACCGCGTTTGTTGACGACATAGAACACCATGCCGCCTCTTTGCGCCACGGCAATGGCAGTGTATGAATAATAGACCTGTCCGTTATGTTCGACTTCAATCGGGAAGCCGGTCATATTCGTGATGCCCTGGTTTTCGACAGCGTGTTCGGCTCTGAAAGTGAATTCGGGAGTTTTGACCACAACATTATCGAGTTTGATCTCATCTTCGACCTTCATCCGCGCTTCGGCTGAGACGACAATCAAATTGTCGGTTTCGTTGTGACGCCTCCCATAGATCGTTTGCAATTCAGAAACCCGTGCGAGAACTTCAGCGCCTTGCAAAGCCTGCTTGATTTCAGCCTCTCTGTGAGCTTGCAGTTCCCTTTCGCGTTCAGGAGTTTCTTCCTTAATGGCGAATCCCCGTTTTTCTCTCGCCTCTTTTTCCCGCGCCTCATTTTCCTGCTCCAACTTTTGACGCATTTCTCTTTCTTCTCTAGTCGGCTCTTGAGGGTTCTGCGCCGAGGCCGAACGGTTTGGCGCAAGAACCCACAACATCACGGCGATGAGCGCGACGGGTAAAATTAATAACGTCCAACGACGGGCCGATCGTAATGAACGATTATCTTTCATAATCATTTCGATTCTCCTTTCTAACATTTTTTTAGTGATGAAGGCGGGTTGATGCAAAACATCTGCGGCGACGCTTTTTTCAGCCACCTTCAAAATGCTTTCCACATAGGATAATGCCGCGGTGCCGAGTTGTAAGACCTGTTCGTCACAGGACAACTCTCTTTCAATGCAAAGTTGCTTACAGGCATAGCGGACCAATGGATGAAAATAGAATACGGCGCGAAGAAGGGCTTGAAAGAAATTTTCCCACTGATCCCCTCGTTGCGCGTGAACCAGTTCATGTAAGAGGATGGCGCGCCGCTCTTCGGCGGTCGTCCACGCCAAAAGATCCGCCGGAAGCAAAATCGTCGAGCGCCACAGACCAACCAGTACCGGCGAGATAATGGTCTGAGACAACCTGCACTCAAGCGCGCCGGGGTTTTCCAAATCCTGGCATCCGAGTTCGGTGAATGAAATTCGCGGCCCATTCGTTCGCGCTCTGCGGGATTGCAGATAAGCGCGCAACAAGCGCCAAAAGGCGAGGCCCAAACCGCTTGCCCAGACGAGAAAGAGTGCCGACCAGAAGGCCTTGAAGGTCAGCCTATCGGTTGCCTTCTGGCGCGTGAAAACGGGTGCGGGCGCTGGTCTTTGCGGCGTGGCGCTGACCAGAGGTGAGGCGTCAAGCAGACGAGGCGCATCAACGAGCAGCTCGAGGGCTGCGCCCTTCGATGGCGCGGACGAAAAACTTTGAATGAAGATTGTGCATAAAGGCAGTAAGGCAACCGCAACTAAGGCGATACACCAAACCCGATAGCGAACGCCTGCGGCGCGAAAGCGACCGAGCTTGATGATGAGATAAACTGCGACGAGCAGCAAAAACGCCTGCCAGCTCCAGGCAAAGAGAAAGCGCGCCGCCGCGCTCGAAGCGTCGAAGATAATTTGAAACAGCGTTTGCATACCTATTTCTCCCTGGCTTTTTCACGGGCGACAATTTTTTTACGAATCGAATCAATATCTTCTTTGGTTAAATCGCCGGTCTCGATTAAATTCAACACCAGCGAGGCGGCCGACCCGCCAAACATATTTTTGATAAAGTGGCTGAGGGTTTTGGTGCGCGCTTTGGCGTGCTCTTCCTGGGCTCGGTAGATATGAGTGCGCCCGTCTTCGCGGTGGGTTACATGCCCTTTCTTTTCAAGCACCCGAATAATGGTCAGCAGACTGTTGTAATGCTGATGGCCCGGTAAAAATTCCTGTATCTCTTTTACCGTCGCTTCCCCCAATTCCCAGATGGCCTGCATAATTTCCAGCTCTTTATCGGTATAGGTGGTAGATGGTTTCCTCGGCATGCGTCACGCTCCCGTAAACGTATAAATCCGTTAACGCCCGAGAGATTAACGTATAAATACGTTGAAGTCAACAACTAATTTATTAGTTGAATAAAAAATCTCTTTCGTCGCTTGCGGACAAGGAAATTGAAAAGGCAAGATGGTAGTTTTTAATGGTCAACAATTTTGCCTGAAGCGCCTGATGAACCGACAATTTTCATTTTCCTTAACCGCCAGAGACGCGCGCGCGCGCGCCGGGCGCATTCTGACCTCGCATGGGGCGATTGAAACGCCGGCGTTCATGCCAGTCGGCACGCAAGGCTCGGTCAAAGCGCTCACGCAGGAGATGCTTGAAGAGCTCGGCGCGGCAATTATTCTCGGCAACACCTATCATTTATATCTGCGTCCAACGCACACCTTAATTAATGAGCTGGGCGGTCTGCATCAATTTATCTCTTGGGACCGGGCCATCCTCACCGATAGCGGCGGGTTTCAAGTCTTCAGTCTCAGCCCGTTGCGAAAATTGACTGAAGAAGGGGTGCAGTTTCAATCGCATGTTGATGGGTTGCGCCATTTTCTCACGCCCGAAAAATCCATTGAAATTCAAGTCGCGCTGGGCTCAGACATCGTGATGTGTCTGGATGAATGCACGCCTTTTCCGGCGACCCGCGAACAGGCGAAACAATCGCTTGAACTGACGACGCGCTGGGCGGCGCGGTCAAAAGAACAGTTAATTAAATTGCATCTGGACACCGACGCGGCAGAACGGGCGGGCATCCGCATTGTCAATGAAACCCAGGCGCTGTTTGGCATCAATCAGGGCAGTATGTTTTTCGATTTGCGGGAACAGAGCCTCAACGAACTGCTGGAGATTGATTTTGATGGGTATGCCATCGGCGGACTGTCGGTTGGCGAAGATAAACAGGTGATGTATTCGATTATTGAACATATGGCGCCGAAAATGCCGGATAACAAACCGCGTTATCTGATGGGAGTCGGGACGCCAGAGGACCTGGTTGAAGCGGTGGCGCAAGGCCTAGACATGTTCGATTGCGTCATGCCGACGCGCAATGCTCGTAACGGCAATCTGTTTACCAGTCGCGGACGCCTCAACATCAAGAATGCGCGTTATAAAAATGATGCGCGACCCCTTGATGAAGCCTGTTCGTGCCCGGCGTGCAGGCGTTATTCGCGGGCATATATCAGACATTTATACATGAGTGGCGAGATCCTGGCCTCGGTGTTAAGTTCGCTGCATAACATTAGCTTCTACCTTGACACGATGCGTAGGATAAGGCAAGCTATCTCGCTTGGCGCTTATAAGGAGTTCCACTCTACGTACCTAGAAGAACTTTCTCGCGGACCGGAATGAAATTCCCGTGCACCGAAGGCTAAATATAAGCCTCGCGAGTTGACCTCACAGGCACAAAGCGCTGCATAAATCATCAAATGAACACAGAAACAGTTTCAAGCATTCTATTGCTCATTCAACAGCAGGGCGGTGGCGGTTTCGGCGCATTAATTATCAGCCTCTGGCCCATGATTTTAATCTTCGGCATCTTCTATTTTCTGCTTATCCGCCCGCAACAAAAACGTCAGCGCCAGGTTCAAACTCAACGCGACCAGATGCTCCAGGCGCTCAAAGCCGGCGATAAAGTTGTCACCACCGGTGGCATTTATGGGACAATTGTGACGGTTCGGGAAAAAGAAGACACCGTGCTTCTGAGAATCGCTCAATCGGTATCCATTGAAATCCAGCGCGGTTCCATTGCTGGACCTCAAAGCAGCGACACCAAAGATGTAGAGGCTGCAAAGCAATAATCCAGGTAAGGTATTTGTTGTTATGACAAAAAAGATACGCACCAGAGTTATCATCATTATACTAGTCACCCTGGCTAGCTTATATATGGTCTTTTTCCCACACAATCGCCGACCCGGGGTTAAAGATTTCACGAGTTGGGCGCAGGTCAAAGAGAATTTACAAAACAATATTCATCTGGGGCTTGACCTCAAGGGCGGGAGCCATCTGGTCATGCAAGTCCAGACCGATGATGTCATCAAGGGAATTACCAATAAAAATATTGAGGTCGCAAAAGCCAAACTGACGGAAAAAGGTTGGGCGTTTAATACCATTGAACCCACCGGCGTTGACACCATCCTGGTCACCACTCCCGACAGTTCAAAAAGCGCCGACATCATCAGCGAGTTGGAACTCGACTTCAACAACAATACGCCGGAGGGCAGAGGCTGGACCGCGAGCCAAAAGGGTAACAGTATCTCTTTCACGCTCGATAACGCGGTGCAGAATTTAGAGCGGGACCGCGCGACGGAACTGGCCCGGCAAATCATTGATAATCGAGTCAATGCGTTCGGCGTTACTGAGCCTACCATTCAACGACACGGCGGCGAAGGCAGTTATCAAATCCTCATTCAAATGCCAGGCATTGATGACCCCGAGCGCGTCAAAAATACACTGAATGCCGATTCCAATCTTGAACTCCGACTGGTAGCCAAAGGCTCGCAATTCCCTTACCCGACGAAAGAAGCCGCCGATACGGCTGCGAAATCCTTAAATGGCGAGGTGTTTCAATACCGTGAACGGAACGAAGGCGGGTCTTCCACAGAAGGCTTTCTGGTGTTGGAAAAACAGCCGGTGATTACCGGGCTTGATATGCGCGATGCGCGCGGCATACCCAGCCAATACAACAGCACGAACTACGAAATTGATTTTACCTTAACCCCCGGCGGCGCTCAGCGTTTTGGTAAAGCGACCGGCGAACACGTTGGCGAACAATTGGCCATCGTATTGAATAATGAAGTCAAGTCCGCGCCACGCATCAATAGTCAAATCAATGACCGAGGACAGATCACCGGCAATTTCACCAAGCGGTCGGCCGAAGATTTAGCTCTGGTCTTAAAATCCGGCGCTCTGCCAGCAAAAGCAGTTTATGTTGAAGAACGAACCGTCGGACCATCACTTGGCGCAGACTCGATTAAACAAGGGGTCACCGCATCCATTGTCGGTTTATTGCTCGTCATCGCCTTTATGCTCTTCTATTATCGGGGTTCCGGAATTAATGCCGTTCTGGCATTGGTGCTCAACTTGATTCTTTTGCTGGCGGCGTTGGTTATGTTCGGCGCCACCCTGACTTTGCCGGGCATTGCCGGTGTCATTTTAACCATCGGTATGGCGGTGGACTCCAACGTGCTGATTTTCGAGCGCATACGCGAAGAGTTGAGGAATGGCCGAATCGTCGCCTCAGCTGTTGACATAGGCTTTAACAAAGCTTTCGTTACCATCATTGATACGCACGTTACGACGATTGTCTCGTCGATCTTCCTTTTTGTATTCGGTACGGGACCGATTCGCGGATTCGCCGTCACCTTGGTTGCCGGTTTGCTGGCCAACCTCTTTACAGCGGTCTTTGTATCCCGAACCATTTTCATGTGGCATCTTAACCGCAAAGCGCGGGTGGAAACGATTAGCATATAA
>JBIOWC010000634.1:0-4255 GCA_044868105.1 Blastocatellia bacterium | reverse complement strand
GATTTCCATTCTGTTTTCGCAACTCTTCTCTGCCGGTCGGCTGTTTACCATCGGCACAGTTCTGGGGTCGGGAACGGCGCTGATTGTGCTGGCGGTTGCTTTATTGGGATTGCTTGCCGGTGCGCCGCATATTTTTGCTAAGAGACCGATAGAAGATTTTGAAGCGGTGAAATAGGTTTTCCAAACGGCTAAGACGGAGCGAGAAGGCCGGGCGCTTTAGCTTTTCAATTTTATTGTGACCGCCCAGAACCCGGCAGATTTAATTTAGGTTGTCGAAGCGGGTTTGATGGTCGCGTGGTTTTCAACCAGCAAATCTTTCGCTGTGTTGAGCGCCGCTTCGTCCTGGCACTGCAAAACCAAAACGATTTTATCGTCAGCGACGGCCTCGTCGTAATTCTTTAAGCGGCTACCAGATAGTCGCGCTTCATATAGCATGCGACCGAGCGCGAATAACACCGTGGTGAGCATAGCGACTTCAAAGATAATCACCCCAAACGCCCAGAAGGAAACAATCGGCATGCCGCCGGTGACAATGTTGACGTGACGCGATGGCAAAACCGTAAGCAGTATCGCCGCCGTTGCCCCCAGCGTGCCACCGATGATGGCAAACCAGGTGATGAGGCTCTTTGACTGGTCGTCGGCAATCGCTTCATGAATCGGTTCACTCGATAAGAATTCCATTTGCGTTACGCCTTCGCGTCGCAAGGCGCGGGCTGCCGCTATGGCGTCTTCGTGGGTGTCAAATATTGCCAGAATAGTTTCCGTCATTGGTAATTTAGCAAGCTCATCTTTTCTTAAAAACCATCATCACGAATTCAACCAGTCTGAAACCCTCGTTTGGGTTCACTGCCAGTCAAACCCGCATGAGTAAAAATTCGCAGCTTTGGCGATTAGCTTTTCATCACCCAAAAATCAATCGCCTGCCACCACCAGGGGTTCACTCGCCGGGCGGACATCTTCAGTGTGATGGCGCAAACCTTCTTTGTATTCCCAGACAGCAACAATTGGAAATAACTTGGTGAACACTGCGTAGAGCAACACGAAATAGGCCACCGTGCCGACGGCGATGGCGATTTCGTAAATGGTCGGGCGGTAGCTTCCCCAATTAAAGGTGAAGCGCGGTTGCGCAAGCGTCGGCACGATAATTAAAAACCGTTCTATCCACATCCCGACCAACACGGTCGCCGAGGCGATGACCATCCCTTTAATGGTGCGCAATCTTTTTATCGCTAAGATAGGTACAGGAATCACAAAACAACAGACCACCATGGTCCAGAACATCGGCGCAAAGGGTCCGCTGATTTTCGACGCAAAGACCACTTTTTCATGCGGCTCGTTGCCGTACCAGGTCGTCAGGTATTCGGCAAACGTGAAATAGAACCAGATTAAGCTCATGGTGAGGAGCAAAAAGCCCAGATTGGTGAAATGAAGTGGATGCAGATATTCTTCAAGATGAAAGACGCGGCGAATCACCGCCATGGCTAGAATCAAAGCGGCGATGCCGGAAAAAATCGCCCCCGCGACAAAGTAAGGTCCAAAGACCGTCGAATGCCACATGGGTTGAATCGCCATCGCAAAATCCCAGGACACGATGGTGTGCACCGAAACGGCTACCGGGATGATGACGACCGCCATCACCTGTACAGCTTTTTCGAGGCGCGCCCACTGACGCTGGGTGCCGCGCCATCCGAGACTCAATTTGGCATAAATCTTTTTGCGCACGCCTGATGATTTATCGCGCACCAGGGCGAGGTCAGGAATGAGCGGCAGGTAGAGATAAATCAACGACCCCATAAAATAAGCATTGATGGCAAAGAAATCCCAGAGCAGCGGTGAACGGAAATTCGGCCACAGCCCGCGCTCGTTCGGATAGGGCGCAAGCCAGTAAAAGAGCAGCGGTTTGCCCAGATGGACTATCGGGAAGATGCCGCCAATCATGAGGGCAAAAACGGTAATCGCTTCGGCGCAACGGGTAACGGGTCGGCGCCACTCGGCGCGGCTAACCCGCAAAATAGCCGAAATCAATGTGCCCGCATGCGAGATGCCAATCCAGAAAACAAAGTTGGTAATATCAAACGCCCACATCACCGGGCGATTGATGCCCCATACGCCGATGCCGCGACTGAGTTGAATGAGAAAAGAAGCCGCCGCCGCCGCTAAAAAAAGCAGACAAATAATGACCGTCGCCCACCAGGCCCAGGTGACTTCTCTCAGCGGTTTCAACAAATCGTGATTGATTTTTTCGTTGGTGGTCATCCCTCGCCTTCTTTGAGATAAATGACTCGCGGTTTGGTGCCTAAATCTTCTAATAGTTTTTCAGCGCGACTGCTCTTCGATAAACGCGCAACTTCGCTCGTCGGGTCAGCGATGTTGCCAAAATACATGGCTCGCGTCGGACAGGTCTGCACGCAAGCTGGCGTCACATCGCCGTCTTTCACTTCGCGGTTTTCGTCTTTGGCTTTCTGTTCGCCGGCGCGAATGCGTTGAATGCAGAAGGTGCATTTTTCCATCACCCCGCTATCACGAATTGAAACTTCCGGATTCCAGGCCTTTTGCAGGGGCGCATCATATTTCGGGTTATAGAAATTGAAGAAGCGCACCGAGTACGGGCAGTTGTTGGCGCAGTAGCGGGTGCCGACGCAGCGATTGTAAACCTGGGCGTTTAAGCCTTCTTCGGTGTGATAGGTGGCATAGACCGGACAGACCGGTTCGCAGGGCGCTTCTTCGCAGTGCTGACACATGACGGGGCGAAACCGGACGCGCACGTCCGGGAATTCGCCTTCAAAGTAACGCTCGATGCGAATCCAGTTAATCGCCCGTCCGCGCGCCGCTTCTTCTGCGCCGACCTGCGGAACGTTGTTTTCGACATTGCAGGCGACCACGCAGGCTTCGCATCCCGTGCATCGGTCAAGGTCAATGACCATCGCCCACTGCGGTTTAGTTGTCGGTTTGGTTTCGCTCATAATTTTTTGAAGAGGTCAGATGTCGGATGTTAGATGTCAGTAGAGTTTTCACTAACATCTGACATCCGACATCCGAATTATCTTTTCGTTTCAATATGCTCGGGCAGACTGGTGCCGAAGCGAATGAGTTTACCTTCGCTTGAAAGCTTCACCACTTTTGCCCCAACCCCGATGTCTGCGGTTTCCGAAACCAGCGCAACGGGATTAAGCCAGGCAGCATTTACACCTTTATCTTTTGCAAAACGCCCAAAGGCCTCATGGCCTTGACCCAATGGCATGGCGATTACATCGGGATGGATCGCAGGAAATAAAACCGCCGGAACAATTACTTTTCTACCGCTAGCTTCGACTTCAACCAAATCGCCATCGGCAATGCCAAGCTCAGCGGCTTTCTTAGGATTGATTTCAACCCAGCTTCCCCACATCACAGAAGTCATTGCATCAGGCAGTTCTTGAAGTATCGGCAAATTTGCCTGTTCACCATAACCGATATGGGCATTTTTATAGGTGAGCAGAGTCAGCGGCAAGCTCTCGGTTGGGTCTTTTGAAACGGTCACCATATCCCCTAAAACAGATTCTGAATTGAGCTTTGCGGGTGTTGATATTTCAGTTGATTTTTGTCCCGCAGCTTCTTTCTTCAACACGCCGCTTTCAAAAAGCGCTATCCAAGCCTCTTCCGTTTCTTCTTCTTCGCTCTCTTCTTCCTCTTGGCTTTCATCCGTGGCAGCTTTTTTTGGTGCGCTGTTTTTACCGGATAGTTCCAGTGCCGCTTGTTTGACAAATTCTTCAATCGAATTGATTGATATAGATTGACCCAATGCCTGACTCAAGGCCATCAACACATCGCCAGTTTGTCTGGTATTCCCTTCTGCCTTAACCACAGGTTGCGAGAGCGAAGCAGACTGAGTCGTGCCCGCTGACTGCGCCGGGTGGATGTCCCAACTTTCAAGATAGCTATGGTCGGGCAATATCAAATCCGCATATTGGGTGCTTTCATCAAAGAAAGATGAAAAGCTAACAATGAACGGAAATTCCTTCATGTTGTTGGCGAAGTCTGACCACAGATATGCAGGGTTCGTATGATGCAACAAAAGCGCGCTGCTGTAACCGAGATTAACGCGAATCATGGATAACCAGTCGCTTGGAGTTGCGGTTCGCCATTTTTGCAACGGGTCAAATGTCGTTGTATTCAACAACACGCCGCCCGGCTTATTGAGATTGCCGACCAGTTTATTCAGAAAGTGGATGGCAGAAAATTGCGATTGGCTTCTGCCTATGGCACGGTCTTGAGG
>JBIOWC010000633.1:0-9382 GCA_044868105.1 Blastocatellia bacterium | reverse complement strand
ATGAAATTTGAATCGCCAATGCCTCAGGAACTGACCGGCTTTCTTGCCCTGCTCCATAACCGCTCTTGAGTAAGCTAACTTGAATCGTTACCCTCAATAATTCGAGATAAATTAATTTAGCTTGAGCGAAAGCTTCACACGGGGAACAATATTTAGCAGAGGTAGATATGGCGAAACCAAAACTGACAGGGCCGAGACCGGAATGGTTGAAAGTGAAAATTTCAACGGGCGATAGTTTTCAACGCATCAACGAAATGATTAATGACCTGAGCCTACACACGGTCTGTCAGGAAGCGCGCTGCCCGAACATTTTCGAATGCTGGAATGAAGGCACAGCAACTTTCATGATTATGGGCGATGTCTGCACGCGCCATTGCGGATTCTGCGCCGTGACCAAAGGCAAGCCGCTCGCGCTCGACCGCGAAGAACCCCGTCATGTTGGCGAAGCTGTGCGGCGGATGGGCGTGCGCCATGCCGTGGTGACCAGTGTCAACCGCGATGAACTCGCCGACGGTGGCGCCTGGCATTTCGCTGAAACCATTTCCTGGATTCGCAAATTAAACCCTTCGACCCGCATCGAAGTTTTAATACCCGATTTTTGTGGCAATGAAGAGGCCTTGAATCTGGTTTTAAATGCCCGCCCGGAAGTGCTAAATCACAACACGGAAACCGTACCACGCCTCTACAAACGCGTCCGCCCGGATGCGAATTTCGAGCAATCCCTGGAGGTTCTGGCGCGCGCGCATAAACGAAAATCCGATTATCCGTTGCTGACTAAAACCGGTTTGATGGTGGGTCTTGGCGAAACGGTAGACGAGTTGCTTGAAACTTTTCTGGAAATCCGTAAAACCGGTTGCGACATTCTAACCGTTGGTCAATACCTGGCGCCGACACCGAAATATATTCCGATTGAAAAATATTATACTCCGGACGAGTTCACCTATCTGCGTGAGGCAGCTATGAAGATGGGCTTTCGTTATGTGGAATCGGGACCGCTCGTGCGGAGTTCTTATCACGCCGGTCGCCATACGCGCGGCGCCAGTGGTGAAGCAGAGTTTGAGGCAAATGATTACAGCCAGGATCCGCTCTTTCAAACCTGGACATCAAGCATCACAACGCATCCGACTCAACCCTTAATCCAGCTCAAGGGTAGAGGCTCAAGCTGAAGCCAGCGGCAAAATATTCTTCTCTAGAGGGCCCCGTCGGCGCGCTTCTGTTATTAAAATTACGAGATTGATTCTGGTGGCTGTCATCGGGCTTGATTCAGCAAATCTCGCCCTGAAACAGTTCGTCAATTTACAGAGCTAACGGCCTGACTGCTCACCTTCGCGGCAACTAATTATCCGACAATAATTCAGACATTAGTCCAAAAAGCAGCTTAAAATACGTACGCTTATACGGTTGGTTATCGTACGCCAGTAGTTGAAAAGCCTACAGCGAGTTAAGACCTTGAAATATAAATATCGTTATATAAATTTCAAAGCCGTTTTGAAGGTCTACGTATAGGCATTCAAAACGGCTCGATCAACTATTTTCTATTCGATTTACTGATTAGGGTTGTTAGATTCGCATTTTAAATTGACTCAATATCAGCGTCTATTTACAGGAATATCGTTCACACGGCATCTTACAATCTGCATCAACCGGACAACAGGTCACATAACATTGGCCATCGGACGGGTCAATGTATTGAGTACAAACTATTTCGCAAGGCGCACTTGCTTTAGCTTGCGTAACCGGTGTGGATTGAACGCCTGCAAAGACCATAAAAATTGCTACAACCAACAATAATAAGCGTTTCATTACCCGACTCTGGATAGTTGGAATAGTAGAATTAAAAGCCTGCGAACTGTCTGATTTCTGTTCGTGTGTATTGCTTGTGTATTTCATTTGACATCTCCTTAGTTTTTTTTCTCACAGCTATGTGAATGGCAACTTATATGCCATTCGTGAATTTATCGCAGCCTGAACAAGCAGATTTGCAAAACCAGCAGCCGCAAAATACCAAAAGCTCAGGGCGTGATAGCCAAGGCGAAGTTAGAAAAATGTCATTTGCGAGGTTGACAATTATTCTCCAACTAAGAATAATTCTCACGTGAGAATTATTCGCAACAAGAATTTCAATCGCAATAAACCGGAAGTTGATAATTGGTGCGCGGCGTTTATTGAGCTATGTCGGTCAAGAGGCGTGCGGGTGACCGCGCAACGTTTGGCGGTTTACCGCGCTTTGGCTGAAGACCTGTCGCACCCGACTGCCGATGCGCTCTATTCCAAGCTTCGCGAAACCGTGCCGGGGATGTCCCAGGCTACGGTTTATCGCACGCTGGAGTCGCTTGAAAAGGAAGGGTTGATTCGTCGCATCAGCGCCCCGGAAGCTAAAGGGCGATTCGATGCCAACATCGAAAACCATCAACACCTGGTCTGTCGCGTTTGCGGCCGTTTCACGGATATTACCTTGCCGTCTTTGTCAAAAGGCAAAATTCCCGAAGTCACCGATTTCACCATTGAAGAAGTTGATGTTCGACTGGTCGGACTTTGCAAAGGTTGTTCGCGCTCAAGCGTGAAAAAATAGACCCGATTGAATTCTCGCTTAGAACTCATCTTTGAAAAATCTACTGAAAGGAACTTAGAAAACATGGCTGATTTGAAAGGAACCAAAACCCACGAAAATTTGAAAGCTGCTTTTGCCGGCGAATCTATGGCAAACCGTCGTTATCTCTACTTCGCCAAAGTTGCTGACATTGAAGGCTACCCGGAAGTGGCCGGCAATTTCCGCGACACCGCCGAAGGCGAAACCGGACATGCGCACGGTCATATGGATTATTTAAAATCGGTAGGCGACCCGGCGACCGATTTGCCCTTCGGTGACACGATTGCCAACCTGCAATCGGCAGTACACGGTGAAACCCATGAATACACCGATATGTATCCGGGAATGGCCAAGAGCGCCCGTGAAGAAGGGTTTAGTGAAATCGCTGACTGGTTCGAAACCTTAGCAAAAGCTGAAAAATCGCACGCCGGTCGGTTCAGCAACCTGCTGGAATCTATCAGCTAACGGCGTCACGTGAAGCTTGCCACAAAGTCACTAGGGCGCAGAGCGACACAAATTTGTGAACCTTTGTGTCTCAATGTCTTTGTGGCAAATTCATTTTGAACCCTAAACGCGCCCTTGGATTCGGAGTTTTATTTAATGGAAAAGAACATCGCTTATAAACCGACAGACGGTTTATCTTACGATCCCCTGGAAGAAAAGTATTGGGACCCCGAAGCGCTCAACGGCGAAGTTGAGCGCACCTTTGAAATCTGTCACGGCTGCCGCATGTGCTTTAAATACTGCGACAGTTTTCCGATTCTCTTTTCTTTGCTCGATGAAAAGTATGACGGCGCGGTTCGCCGGGTGACGGCCACCGACACCGAAGCGATTATGGATGCCTGCTTTCAATGTAAGCTGTGCGAAGTGCAATGCCCGTACACGGAACGCGAAGGTCACGAATTCAAACTGGATTTTCCCAAACTGGTGCATCGTTACAAAGCGCAACGCGCGCGCCGCAGAGGTTTGAAACTCCGCGAAAAAGTTCTCGGCGACCCTGACCGGGCCGGAAAGTTGGCGCGCCTCACCCCGGCCATTGCCAATGCCGCAAATCGCACGCGTATCCATCGCCTCTTCATGGAAAAAGTTATTGGCATTCACCGCGACAAATTGTTGCCGGATTTCGCTTCGACGACTTTCGAGAAATGGGCAAAAGAGACCGGCAGAATACAAGCGGCGGGCGGCGAAGCTGTGTTATTTCAGACCTGTTACATTCAAAACAACGAACCGCAAATCGGGCGCGACACCATTGATGTTCTGGAAAAAAATCAGGTGGATATTCGTTGCACAGGGGGACTCCGCTGTTGCGGAATGCCGGCCTGGGAAAGCGGCGACCTCGATTTACTCAAAGCGCAAGCGAAGACCAATCTGCAAATCCTCTTGCCGTTTGTTGAAAAGGGGGCAAAAGTTTTAGCCATTAATCCGACCTGTTCGATGATGATCAGGCGCGAGTATCCAACGCTGGTCGCACAGGAAGACCGTCAGGCGGCTGAAAAAGTTGCGGCGGCAACCATGGACCCCAGCGAATATCTCTGGTCTATTCGCAACGAGTCGCGGTTTAACACCGACTTTAAAAGCACACCGGGCGCGAAAGTCTCTTATCATGCGCCTTGCCATCTGCGGGCGCAGTTTGTTGGGTTTAAGGGCAGGGATTTGCTCAGAAAGATTCCCGGTGTGGTGCCGGCAACGGTGATGGAATGTTGCGGACACGACGGCACCTACGCGATGAAGGTCGAAGGATTTGAAACCTCAATCCGGGTTGGCAAAAAAGCTTTTGATGGCATGCAGGAAGCCAAGGGAGAAATCTGGGCGACCGATTGTCCGCTGGCGGCTTTGCAATTTCAACAACACGCCGGCGTGCGCCCCCTGCATCCGATGACGATTTTGGCCCGCGCCTACCGCGAAGACGGATTTAATCAACCACCCCAGGCAGAAAAGGAAGGAGAGCAGAAGTGAAAGCAGTAACCCGTGAAGAAATTATTGATTATGTTACTTACGAAGAAGGGCGCGATAAATTCAGAGATCAAGTATTAGAAACCAAGCTTCCCAGACGCATTCATATTGGCGACTATCTGACCTTGTTATTTGAAAATCATTTAACCGTGCAATATCAGATTCAAGAGATGATTCGTGCCGAACGCATCGTTAAAGAAGCCGATATTCGTCACGAGATTGATACCTACAACGAATTGCTTGGCGTACAGGGCGAGCTCGGTTGCACGTTGTTGATTGAGATTGACGACCCGCAAATCCGCAATGAGAAATTGCGTCAGTGGTGGCAGTTGCCGGAAAAAGTTTATCTCGTCTTGGAAGATGGTCAGCGCATCTGGGCGACCTTTGATGAAAGACAACGGGGCGCTGATAGAGTCAGTTCCGTTCAATTTTTGAAATTCGACACCAAAGGACAGGTTCCCATTGGTCTTGGCGTTGATTTGCCTGAACTTCAAGAGGAGACCATTTTGACGGCCGAACAACGCGCCGCTCTCGAAGCCGATTTAGGCTAATCAGCGACCGGCACAACCCCTACTGGCCCCGGAGTAAAATCAGTAGTTCAATGTATTGATTGGCTAACGACTAATAAAGGAAGCCGCTATGAATATTAATAATCGTCAGCCAATCAATTTCCTTTTTAGCGGAATACCTCTGAAGCAATTTCCGTCAAAGCATTCATCACAGGCGGTAAGATGCGACTGGTACGGCTGCCTCGTGAAGTAAACCCGCCGGCGAGCAATATCCCGATGCCGATGCCTGCGCCAAAGGCGATAAGCATGGTCGTCCCGGGATTTTCCCGACCATAATCTACCGCTTGAGTGTAGCCCTCATTCAAAGTTTTGCTGGCGCGATTATAGGCATCCGTGGCGACCTGTTTGGCTTGGTCAACAACCTGGGTTGCCTCTTTAGAAAAGTTCGATTCACTGGTGCCTTTTGCAGTTTGGGCGCTTCCCTGCCCCCCCATTTGTTCGTTTTTGTCATTTGGTTTATTTGTGGTTGTGGCTTGCGAGCCGAGGTCTGCTTGATCTTTCATTTTCTTTGTACTTTCCATAATTTCTCCTTTATTAATGAAATCGAAGTAAAGTGATGATCCCTATATCGCTTTGAACAACTGAGCGAGTTAGCGACATAGTTCTCCATTAAAAATCCCCTCAATGAGCCTGCGCCTGAGAAGCTCGGGTGTTTTCTTCATAATCATCTGGGCTTTGGCGTGTCCGTTTGCTGGTTAAAACATTTTTTGCGTAATCGGTAGCCGCTTTGGTTAAGAGACCAAGGGCAGCCGTTTTAACGGTATGCGTCACGGCGTTTTTCTTTTGCGGAATCACCTCCAGATAATCGCTGAATTGACCCTTCAAATCTTCGACGCCATCAGCGAGCGCCTCAAGAATACGTTCCCGCGGAGTAGGTTTTGGCGTAAATATTCTGGTGAGCAGAAAGCCCAAGCCAGCCGCAGCGCCGATGGCAATCAATGGATAATCGGCCGCGTAAGTTCGCCAATCCAGCGTGCGTTGAACGGTATCGCCGATGCGCTCGACGGTTTCAGTAATAGACTCGCGTTTCGCGGCTATATCTTGGCGGATTCTTTCGGAGCTGCGGTCATTGTCGTAATCCTCCGCCGGTGTGACGATGCTTAAGTTATCTCTTTCAACCATTCTTTATTTTCCTCCAAAGTTTTTATGGTCTTTTTGGGCTTGAGGCTGGTTTGGCTTAATCGTCCAACGCCCATTGCAACCAATATTCCCGCGACCAGAGCCAACCCGCCGCCGACAATTAAAGCCGCTTGCCAAACTTTCATATACTCGGCAAGTCCGGCGATAGCGGCTGCGCAAAGAGCCAGAAAAGCCGCCATTGCAAAGCTCGCTCCAAACGCTAAGGTGATGGCGCCGGAACGAAGTGAGGAGATTTTTTCACTGAGTTCCTGTTTGGCAAGCGCCATCTCATCTCGCACCAGACCGGCCGATTGACTGGCCAAATCGCCGATTAAATCCGTTAATGAATCGCGGCGTTGAGGCTCTTCCCTTAAATCTCTGGCTTCTTTTTGGCTTTGCATTATCACCTCCGTCGAAATAAGCTCCCAAGAACCAGTCCGACACCGGCAGCAATCAGTAAACTGCGACCGGGATTTTGCTGAACCTGATTCTGAATATCGCCTTTAAGTTTTTGCGGATTGATATCCTCAATATAATCGGCCGAACGATTGAGCCAATCTGCGGTTTGATTACCATAACCCGCAAGGTCTTTATTTTTCCCGGAATAAGCTTGCGATTTTTCACGAAGCGACTGAGCCGCATTGTGTAATTTACTGCTGATTGTGGTTTTGACTTTATCGAAATTCGGAGACTGACCCGGGGTTGAATTTTGATTACGCCAAATTTCCGAATTGTTTGCTTGAGTTGGATTTTCAAACTCTTTCATAGATGCCCTCTCATTAAATTTTCACGAATGATTGAAATAACTTGCGGACTTTGAGTTCTGTCTTAAAGGCCTGGGGTTTTTGCTGACCCGCCTCTTTTACTCACTCAGCTTCAAAAGCTTCAGAAGATTGTCCAGCCGTATAAACTTTTAAGCTGTCTCACGCAAGCAATTTTTCTAAGGCAAACTTAATACCACGCATTTGAACTGCCGTAGAGCTTGCCAAGTCATCCTTAGTTGTAAAGGTAATGACGCGAGTTGATACAAGTTGTACTGAGTCAATTCAGAAAAGTTTTCCCATCAGGAAACAAAAGAATACGCCAACGATTCAGGAGAATTTTCAGGTGAGTATGAGCCCTTCGTTGAAAACAAGAAGCTAAAAAATTGATTTGGTAATGGCGGAAAATTCGTCGAGCGTTCACAAAAGAAGAAAGACCCTTGAAGCGCTGTGCTTCAAAGGTCTTGGTGAATCATCCGATTTCATATCGCGGCTTTTTCAGCGCGTCTAAATGAAAAGCGTACTAAATTGACTACTTCTTGCCACGAGCAGCGGCTTTTGAAGCTTTCAACGGGTTCTTCGTACCGTCAGCATTGCGTTGCGCATCGAGATATTTCAAGTGTGCAGCGCAATCATGTTCTGCGGCTCGCTCTTTCCAATAAGTATCCACATCCAACCCCTGGGAAATGAATCCAACAATGGTAAATGCCGCGGCGCATTTCGGACAGGTTAAACGTACTGCGCGTCCGCCTCTAGATCTCTTTGACATTAGCCTTACTCCTTTCGCTTCGGTGTGCGTCATGATGACGATTTTGCTTATAACTGAATGAAACAGATTGCCAGAAGCCAAATGCTTCTGTCAATAATTCCTTCGTCCTTGCGGCAATTGTCCTTTACAGAATCGCCCGGTGATTTCGCACTGAACCTGCTGTTTGCTTACATGGGCGGACGATTGCGACGCGGGAAAGGGTTATTGCGCCGACGCCTGAAATCGCTCTCGGGATTATCGGACCGAGGACTTTCTGGCGGAGAGTCAACCTCGACTCGATTCATTCTGTTGACGGTAGCTTGAATCATCTTGCCACCGGCTTCCAGGGTTCCGTTAAAAACCGTTCCTGCTCCTTTAATCACCACCATGACGTTACTGCCGACTGCAATGTCGCAGGCCAGCGCTCGGCCTTCCGGCCCGGTTCGCTTGGTGGTAGTCATTCCGGGAGCGACAATCACGACGGGAACCCCTTTGGCGGGCTCGCCACTGGGAGTTGTGACGCGAATCATGACACAAGCAGTCCCGCCCGACGGTTTTTCAGGTGGTGTGGCAATCGGCTTTTCGGCCTGGGGTGGCGCGGGCGGAGTAGGCGGCGACTCCTTCTTATCCGAATTCTCTTTCGCCGGCTTCTCCGTATCTTTCTTAGCTTTTTCCGCCTCTTGTGGTTCGCGTTCCACCCCACCCTTCTCTTTGTCTGTCACCGCGCGGTCCGCGTCGGTTGGCGGAGTCGCTGGCTTTTGCCCATCAGTGGGTGGTTGCGGCACCGTCAGATTGTTCGCTTGTGAATTATCGGTCGGATTAGTCGGCGGGGTTTCGCGCCCCAGCCCGCGAAATATCGAATAGGCTCCGACAACCAAGGCGAGTAATAAAATCACCGCAGCGGCCATCGCCATCTTCTTTTTACTTGGCGATGACTCGGATTGCGCGCCGTAAACTCGCGTGCTGGATGCGGGGTTGGTCGGCAGACTGAGGTTACTTGTGGGCGGCGCCGGCGAACCCAAAGTGTCTGTTAAGGGCATCGCCATCGTCACCAGCGAACCGCTGTCTTGTTCAGTAAGCGTAATTCGTTTTATGCCGGTCGCGCCCGACGGAGACTTGACTTCAACATCGTGGGTGCCGGGCTGGAGTTTGATGGTTGCGCGACCATCTTCGCCGGCCAGCGCCAACGCTTTCGCCCCAACAAATATTTGACTTCCGGCGGGAACCCCTTCGAGCGTGAGCATCGCCGTCTCAACGTCATCGCCGCTCTCCATACGCAGAGTTTTCAAATCCATAGGCGCGGTCTCTTCGCTCGTTTGCGGCATCACCATAGTGGCGTTCGCGGCCAGCGCAACCTGTAAATCCGTACGTTTGTCGTTTTCCAAAACCACGCTGATGTTGTATTCGTTATAGCCGGTTTTTAGTACCCGCACGTTATGCAGCCCGGCGCTGAGCGCATCAATTAAAACTCTCCCGGTTGCTTCATCCGAAGTGGCGCGCAACACATCATCCACATAAATCTCGGCCGCAGGCGGATTGGTCGCTAAAGCCAGTTGCGCAGTTTTGCCGGCTTCGAGGCTTACGGTATCGTGGGAACCCTGGCGCAAATCGTTCAACATATCGTCCGCCGTGCGGTAACGCT